>DASRYX010000744.1:0-1521 GCA_035686985.1 Planctomycetaceae bacterium
AACTGGCCCGGGTCATCGCCGCGTTGCCCACGCCGCCAAAACGGAGCGTGGTGTTCGTTGGCTTCGACCTCGAAGAACATCTGTTGTGGGGCTCGCGCTGGTTCGTGGCGCATCCCCCGTGGCCGATCGAGAAAGTCAAACTCTTCATGACCGCGGACATGATCGGCCGCTCGCTGGGAGATCTGCCGTTGCCCGCGATCTTTGTGATGGGCAGCGAACACTCGCCGGCCGTGCGGGATACCCTCGATCGGGCGACACGCAACGAGGAAGTCGAAGTCGCCAAACTGGGTGTCGCCTTGGTCGGCACCCGTAGTGATTACGGCCCGTTCCGTGATCGGCAGATCCCGTTCCTGTTTTTCTCTTCGGGGCAGCATCCCGATTATCACTCGCCGCGCGATGTGCCGGCGAAGGTTGATTATCGCAAGGTAGCGAACGTCACGAATCTCGCGGTCCGCATCACCCACGCGGTGGCGAATGCGCAGCAGACACCGCAGTGGACGAGCGACGTGGAACTCACGCTGGACGAGCCGAAGGCGATGGAACGGATCACCACGCTGCTGCTCGAAGCGAAATCGGAAGACCGCCCGCTGACGGATGTGCAACGTTACATGGTCAGCACCGTGCGCAACCGCACCCGGCGCATCCTCGAAAAAGGCAGCATGTCCGCCGACGACCGCACCTGGCTGACCCGCATGTCGCAATTGCTGTTGCTGTCCGTGTTCTGATTCCGTAGGTCAGGCTGTGCCTGACTTCTTTTGCCTCGTCATCGCACCGCTCAAGATAAGTCAGGCACAGCCTGACCTACAAGAGGCTACGCAATCGGAGCCACCCGGCGTATCATCACCGCGTTCTGAGAACGGTGAGAATCTGCAACAGGAATGGCATCATGCAGCACGGATGGTGGGTAATCCTTTTGATCGGCGGACTGATCGGAATGGCGACACCGGTCTCGGCACAGGATGCGAACGCGCGCTTCTCCGCGCTGTCGAAGCGGTTTCTGGACGAGTACCCCGCGCTGTCGCCGGTGAATGCCACAGGGCTGGGCGATCATCGCTTCGACCATCTGGTGGACGACATCAGCGCCACGGCGCGGGACAACGAGCGGGCGTTCGCAAAACGCTGGCTCGGCGAACTCGAGGAGATCGATCGTTCGCAACTCAACCGCGACAACCAGGCCGACCATGCGCTGCTCACCAGAAAACTGCAGAACGACCTGTGGTTTCTGGATGAATTGCGCGAATGGGAATGGAACCCGATCAGCTACACGCAACTCGTCGGCGGTGCAATTTACAGTCTGATGGCTCGTGAGTTCGCCCCGATGGAACAACGTCTGAAACATGTTGCCGATCGGCTCGACCAGTTTCCGAGGATGTACGAACAGATCCGTGCGACCTTGAAGCCCGAGCGTGTGCCCGCGGTGCATGCCGAGACCGCGATCAAGCAGAATCGCGGCGTGCTGAGCACCCTCGACAACATGGTCCGTCCCGAACGGATGAAACTGTCCGAGACCGACCGGCAGCG
>DASRYX010000745.1:0-10411 GCA_035686985.1 Planctomycetaceae bacterium
CATTGCCGCCGAGTGCATTCTGCGGGATGAGCTTAACCTTCAACTGCCCCGATTCCATCCCCTCGAAAAGGTCGACTTCCTCGGCCTTCGGATCGAAGGTCAACTTTTTGAGCGGGCGTTTGTTCGTCTTGCCCGCCGCCCAGGTCGCCGGGGAATCATTCAGGACCAGACCAGCAGCCGCTAAGGCGAGGGCAAAAGCTCCCAGCGCAGCGATCGAACGGCGGATCATCGCAAAACCTTTCAGAAGAATTCCCCGGACGGGACCGCTCCGAACAAGACGGGCATCGAAGCGGTCGTCAATCTTAAACCTCGCCGCTAGCGGTGAGCAACGAAAAGTTCTGGCTCAGCACGAATTTCTGGCTCCACGCTGCCGTGGAGAACGGACGGTGCATCTCGAACGTTAATTCAGGACGGCGATCAACAGGCGTGTTGTAGAAAGTCGACATCGTTCGGTTTTCGGTTGAGCACCGGCAGATTTTGCAGAAGGAATTTTGAGCGTGCTCCAGTCGGGAGAACCGTTCGGGTCAGGGTAGGACAAGATGAATCAGCGTTAGAGTTTACGGCACCCATCCGGTCTGCCACACGCGGGCAAAGGATCCTACGAAAAGAAGCGCGTCGTTCGTCCTTTACTCTGCCGATGAATCAGTCTATCTTGATGGAAAGCGCGTCACGTTTCTCACTCTGGGTCGGAATACACGATGACGAGCCCGCACGCGCATCCGCACGCCTTTCTCTCGTTGAATGCTCGCGACCACGAAGGGCTGGTGGTCACCGGTCGCCGCAGCATGCTGAAAGCCGGTCTCGCAGGCATGGCGGGGCTGTCGCTACCCGGGCTTCTCGCGGCCAAAGAATCCGCCACGGCTGCGGGGCAACCGACCGCTCGTCAGAAGAGCGTCATCCTGCTGTGGATGACCGGCGGCCCGAGCCATATCGACATGCTCGATCCCAAGCCCAACGCCCCGGTCGAAATCCGCGGGCCGTTTGATGTCATCCCGACCGCGCTGCCCGGTATCCAGGTCTGTGAGTATCTGCCGAAGTACGCGGCGATGCTGAACGATCTCACGCTGATCCGTTCGGTGGATTGCCGGCACTCCAACCATGAACCGAACATGGTGATGCAGACCGCGAACCTCGCGGCGGAACCGCGTGAGAACCGTGAAGCGGACAAGTTTCCCGCGCTGGCCTCGCTGATTGCCAAGCACCGTCGCGAGACGGTCCGCGACATGCCGCCGTATGTCGTGCTGAACATGAAGTCCCGCAGCCACATCGCTTGGGGTGGCTATCTCGGCAAGGCCTATGATCCGTTCCAGGGCAACAACGTGGAATCGTTGTTCAAGCTGCCGGGGGAATTAACGCAGGAGCGACTCTCTTCGCGGCGCGAGTTGTATTCGCATCTGGACCGTATGCGGCGGGATCTTGATCTCGCGGGCTCGCTCGACGCCACGGATCGTTTCTCGCAGCAGGCGGTCGATATCGTGACTGGCGCTCGCGCACGGGACGCCTTTGATATTTCGCGTGAATCTCCGACGACCCGCGACCGCTATGGCAAGCACGAATGGGCCCAGCAGGTGCTGCTTGCGCGGCGGCTGGTCGAAGCCGGTGTGAGTTTCGTCACGATCGACTTGAGCAACCACGGGGCCTCCGGCACGTGGGACACCCACGGCGATAACATTCCCCCGTACGGCGGCATCTGGAACGGACTGCGTCCGCTGCTGCCGGTTTTCGATCATCTTTTCACCACGCTCATCGGCGATCTGAAAGAACGCGGGTTGCTGGACGACGTGCTGGTGATCGCGATGGGCGAGTTCGGCCGCACGCCGCAGATTGGGACCCAGGGGAGCAGTGACGGCCGCAACCATTGGCCGATCGTGATGTCGATGACGCTCGCCGGCGGGGGACTGCGGCATGGCCAGGTGATTGGCAGCACCGACCGCGACGCCGGGCAGATTAAAGAGCGCCCGGTCACTCCCGGGGATCTCGCGGCGACGATTTTCCGTCACATGGGCGTGCCGGAGAATCTCACGTATCAGGACAGCCGCGGCCGTCCGCGCTTCGTGGTGGAGAACGGCACGGCGTTACGTGAGTTGTTCGGTTAGATCGTTAAGCCGCGCGCGATTCACGTTTCATCACGCGGGACTTGACGCCGCGGCCGACGATCAGGCCGTCGCGCATCGTGCTGCTGTTTTCGAGCCCCGCTTCCTGCAGCCACTGCATCAGCGTGGTCATCCGGCAGGGTTGATGATGCGGCGCGGTCAGACGGTCACACATCGCCAATCGAGCGCGATCGCGGAGGGCCGTCGAGTCGCAGGTGTCGAGCGCATCCGGCGGCGCGATCGGCAACAGCCGCTGCAACCGTCGTCCGATCCACGGAATCTTTCCCAGCGCGACCTGCACGGGGAACAACAGCATCACCAGCGTTTGTGCCAGGGCCATGGCTCGGGCCGGCGGCATCCGGGTCGTGAACCACCGCAGCCACGCCGTCGGACCGATCCGCCGGAACCATCGCGGCGGGGCAATATCCACGGCCAGGCGGCCGCCATCCCGCAACTGGGAAGGGAGCGCCATCAGCGCGCGATGCGCATCTGGTGTGCGATGCAGCACACCGAATCCATAAACGCCGTCGAACAGCTCGGGGCGAAACGGCAGGGAGTAAACATCCGCCTGGACGAGATGCAGCCGCGGATGATCGCTTAGATTTCTCTGGCAGACATCAATCGCCGAGGAATAATCCACAGCGACGACATTCGCTCCGCAGGCGAGCGCGACTTCGGTGAAACGGCCGGAACCGCAACCGATTTCGAGCAGCCACTTCCCCTGAAGTTCGTTAGCGGTCCATCCGGTCATGCGCAGGAAACGATCGCGGGAATGATTTGTCCCGAGGGCACTGTCGAGCAGCGCGTGCCGGAACGTGTTCCAGAGTGCGCCGAAACTGTCGGCGTAATTGTTCACCGGGGCGAAACGCGGAATGCCATCGACGAGCGGGTAACGGGCGATGCATTGCAGGCAATCGAGCCAGCCGCCGCGGACATCGTCCGGCGTGCCGTCGTCGATCTGTAATCCCAGCCGCGCCCGACACTGCGGGCATCGCAACCGGTCATACAAGGCTGGTCGCATCGTGAGACGGCCCTGTCGGCTCGACCATTGGGGATGATCGGCGAGTGAATCGGCACCGGCAGAATCTGCCGGTGGGTGCGGCGGTCTTGTATCCGCGGGCAGCGAATGTCTCAAGAGCGGTTTACGGGAAAATCGCCCCGTTTCTCTCGCGGACAGAACAGCGGGAACTGCAGCGCGATTTCACACCACGCAGTAAATCACGACCTGAATGGCCAGCGCGAGCCACGCCCAGACTTTGAGATCTTCCGACCAATGGCAATCCCGTCCGGCCGGTGTCGTTGCGCGGTCGGGCAGGCGCAACACCCAGACCATCATCAGCAGGGGAAGCGCGACAAACAGGCCGCGCGCCACGATCAGCGGGATCAACTCGAATCCCACTCGCAACAGCGCACCGATCCAATGCAACGGACCGCTCATGCCGTCGCTCCTCCCGCCTGAGGTTCGATGTCGAAGCGACCGCCCAAGGCGTAACGCTGTTTCTCAGGCGGTTCCGCGGCGGAGGCATAACTGACGATGGTCGTCAACAACACCGTCATGGCGAAGGACCAGATCGAACAGTAAAGGAATGGGTTTTCAATCTGAAACAACGGTTGCCAACGGAACGCAGTGATGACGACGTCGTGATTGAGCAGATACAGTGTGACCGACGTCGCCACGCCGCCGACGAAGCCGATCAGCGCGCCGCGGCCGGTCGCCTGTTTCGTTAACAACCCGGCCAATAACACCGCGAGCGCCGGTCCATTGAAGAACGACATCAGGGTCTGAAACACAGTGTAGATGCCACTCTGGCTGTTCTGAAACCAGAGCGCGAAACCGACACCCCACATCATGATCACGATGGTCACCAACCGGCCGATCTGCAGCATCCGGCGTTCATCCGCGTTCGGCCGTACGAACCGCAGATAGAAGTCATTCGCGACGATTGTCGCCGCCGAATTCAGATAGGAATCGACCGATGACATGAGGGCCGCAAGAAACGCCGCAAGAAAGATCCCCTTCATCCCAGGCGGCATCATCGATCCGATCACTTTCGGCAACGCCTGGTCCGGATCACTGAGGTCCGGGAACCGGGCCAACGCGATCAGGCCCGGAATGACGATGGCAAACGGAATCACGTTCTTCAGCAG
Organism: Planctomycetaceae bacterium; assembly: GCA_035686985.1. Taxonomy (GTDB): domain Bacteria; phylum Planctomycetota; class Planctomycetia; order Planctomycetales; family Planctomycetaceae; genus DSVQ01. Next base: position 4,242 of record DASRYX010000745.1, read on the forward strand.
CGCACCCCAGACATACGACGCCTTCGCTTCGTACTCCGATCGCGCCCCGAGTGCCCGCTGCACGATCGCCTGATTACCGATCCAGTAGGACGGGCTGATGATGAACGCGAGCCCGAACAGAATCCCCGGCCACGGGTAAGGCGAGGGCGTGTCAACAGGCAGCACCAGCGAAAAATGTTCGTTCCGCAGCGGCTTGCGTTCCGTCGGCTCGATCGATGCGGATTGGCGCGACGCCTGCTGGACGGCCAATGACCGCTCCACCTGCTGTTTCAGCGGCACGATCCCGCCGCATTGCCACACGCCGATCGCGGCCGCCAGCAGGCAGCCGAAAACCATCACGCTGCCCTGCAGCACATCGGTATAGACCACGGCGGCGAGCCCACCGGACCATGTGTAGAAGAGGACCATCACCACGACGAGCAGGATTGTCATCAGGAACGGCCAACCGGCGAGCGCGGCCATCAGCTTCGCTGACGCCAGCAGCATCACGCCGAGGTTGCACGCCATGAACGCGACCCAGCACACTGCCACGGCGGTTCGCACCCCGACATTGAATCGGCGTTCGAGATACTCGGGAATCGTCGTCACGCCGCAGCGCCAGAAGTGGGGGATGAATACGAACGCCGCGACGATCATCGCGGGGACGCAGCCGATCCATTCAAAGTTGCTCACGGCGATGCCGTAATGATAAGCCGCGCCCCCGACACCGACGACATCGGTTCCGCCAATGTCCGTGGCGACGAGCGAGAAGCCGATCGCCCACCACGGCAGCGTCCGCCCGGCGAGGAAGAATTCCTTGCCGGTTTGCACGTACGCGCCGACGTACATGCCGATGATCAATGTGGCGACGAGGTACAACGCCACCACGCCGTAATCGATCAGGGAAATCGTCCCCATTCCACCCGTTCTCCTTAACTTGCCGCTTCCCCGGCAACGCACGGAGAGTAACAGTCGAACGGGGAAACGAAAACGTCGAAGCCGGGCTTTTTCGAAAAAGCTCGGCTTCTGTTTCTCAGGTTATAAAGCGATCGACGGCCAAAAGCCGGGCAGCCAATGCAGACGCCCGGCTTTCCTCACACGGCGTCAAACGCTAGAACAATGGTTTCCCCCCGGACGGGCGTTTCAGGAAGACCACGGACGATATGAGCAACGCGACCTACACCGCCGACGATATTGAAGTCATTGAAGGTCTGGAAGCCGTGCGGCGGCGGCCGTCGATGTACATCGGCGGCGTCGACATCCGCGGGCTGCATCACCTGCTGTGGGAAATCGTCGACAACTGTGTCGACGAACACATTGCCGGGCATGCGAACGAGGTGCACGTCACGCTGCACAAGGATGGCTGCTCGGCGACGGTCACGGACAACGGCCGCGGCATTCCTGTTGATACCCACACCAAGACGAAAAAGTCCGCGCTGGAAACGATTCTCACCACGCTGCACTCGGGCGGGAAATTCTCGAACAAGGTCTACGCGCGCAGCGGCGGTCTGCACGGCGTCGGGTCGTCGGTGGTGAACGCGCTCTCCGTGGAGATGGAAGCGACGATTCACCGCGATGGTTACGAATGGTCGCAACGCTTCAAACGGGGCAAGCCGACGACGCCGCTCAAGCAGGTCAAGCCGTTCCGTGGTCATGGCACGGCGATTTACTTCCGACCTGACGAAGAGATCTTTTCCAAGACGCATTTCCATCCGGACACGATTCGGCAGCACCTCGAAGACATTTCGTATATCCACGGCGGTTTGAAGCTCGTCTTCACCGATGAAGCGAAGAAGGAAACCGTCACCTTCCATCATCCGGAAGGGATCGCGGCGTATCTCGACAAGCTGATCACTGAGGGCCAGCGCAAGCCGACGCATGAGCAATCGTTTTCCATCAGCCGCGATGATGGAAAGGTCAAAATCGAAGCTGTGCTGCGGTGGACCGAAGGAACCGACGAAGCGATCCGCAGCTATGTGAACGGGATCCGCACCCACGCCGGCGGCACGCATGAATCGGGCTTTCGAGCTGCGATCGGCAAGGCGGTTCGCAATTATCTCGAAGTCCACGACATCAAAATCAAAGGCGTGACGATCGAGAACAGCGACATCCGCGAAGGCGTCGTCGGCATTCTCTCGGTCTTCCTTGGCGATCCGATGTTCCAAGGGCAGACGAAGGAAAAACTCAATAACCCTGAGATGACCGCCGCGGTCGAAAGCCTGATCCGCCCCGCACTTGAAACGTGGATCAACAACAATCCCACGATCGCCGACGCCGTCATCGGCCGCATTGTGCTGGCAGCGCGGGCGCGGCAGGCCAGTCGCGAAGCCGCGACTGAAGTCCGCCGGAAGACGCCGACATCACGCCGGTTGAGTCTGCCCGGTAAACTGCTTGATTGTCGGTCGACCGATCCCAAGGAATCGGAACTCTTCATCGTCGAAGGACAATCGGCCGGTGGGACTGCGGGGATGGGGCGCGACAGCCGCACGCAGGCGATTCTTCCCCTGCGCGGCAAGATTCTGAACACGGAATCGCTGACCACCAGCAAGATTCTTGAAAGCCAGGAAATCAAGGACCTCGTCGAAACGCTCGGCACCGGTATCGGCCCGAACTTTTCCATCGCCAGCCTGCGCTACGGCCGCATCGTGTTGATGATGGACGCGGACAGCGACGGCTACCACATCAGCACGCTTCTGCTCGTCTTTTTCTTTCGGCATATGCGGGAACTGATCACGACGGGCAAAGTGTTCCTCGCGCAGCCGCCGCTGTATCGCATCGTCGTCGGAGCGGACACGCAGTATGCCCGCGACGACATCCACAAGGAAGAAGTCCTCGCGGCATTACCGGCGAACCGCAAGCCGGAGATTTACCGCTTCAAAGGTCTGGGCGAAATGACCGCCGCCCAACTGAAAGAAACGACGCTCGACCCGAAGCGGCGCACGCTGCTGCGGGTGGACATCGAAAGCCTGATGGAAGCCGACCAGACCTTCACGCAACTCCTCGGCAAAGACGCCAGCGAACGCTACAAGATCATCATGAGCGAAGCGAACCTCGTGGATGATCTGGACGTGTGATTGTCCGTTTCAACCCGCCTAAATGCCAATGACGGGGCGTTTTACGTCTTCCAATTGTTCCGCGGCGTGATTTCCCGCCACACATGATGATCGACAAAGCGCCAGCAAAACGCCGCTGCATCATCGCTGCCTGAGGTGTCCACGGTTTTGGGGACGGCCCTTGCCGCTCTGTTTTCCTCGACCGCTAGCACAGAGAAGCAACCGGTCGCCGCATGACCGCGAACTAGAATTCGCGGCACCCCAAAGGATCGGCACGGGAAATGCGTGATGCTGGCGCATCACGAAATATCTGGGGAGAATCACCATGCAGGTTTGCGAGATTATGACGCCGCCTGTGGCTAGCGTCGGTGTGAATGCGCCGGTCAATGAAGCGGTTGCCGCGATGCGGATGCATCGGACGGATTTTGTGGCGGTAACGGATGAGAAGGCGTGTGTCGGGATCGTGACCGACGAAGAAATCACGGCGCGGCTCAGCGATCCCGGATTTGATCCGTCCGCGACGACGGTGGGCACTCTTGTCGCTGAGCAGGATCGGTTTGCGGCGATTGTGGAAGATCGCGACATCGTCCGGACCATCGGGCGCGACACCACGGTTGAAGAAGCATCCAAGCTGATGGCGGACGCCGATCTCAAGTATCTCGCCGTGCATGATGATGACAATGTGCTGGTTGGCGTGATCTCCCGCGCGGACGTGCCTGAAATTTCGGGAAGTCTGCACGCTTAGTGTTGGAGTAAGCCGGGGGGCCGGTGTTACGTTCTGAAGTTCGGCGTGAGCGTTCACGGACAAGTTTGATGCGATTCGCCCCGGCCGATGTGCAGGGGCGTTTTTTTGTTTCATCGGATAGACAACAAGGTTGAATCATGTCTTTGCGGCTGAGGGGACGACTCGTCCCACGGTTTATTCTGCTGTCCAAGCCCTATTTTCTTTCGGAACAGCGTCTCGTCGCGTGGGGGCTGCTCGCGCTGCTGGTGGGCTTGATGCTGACGAACACCGCCGCGGGTGTGCTGCTTGTCCGGCAGACCGGGGAATTCACCACGGCCCTCGCCGAGCGGGACTCGGCCCGTTACTGGAAGTCGATCTACTACAGCATCGGCCTGATTGCGATCGCGATCCCGATTTACGGTTTGTATTACTACGTCCGCGACCGGCTGACCGTCCATTGGCGCGAATGGATGACGAAGTTCTTCATGGACAAGTATTTCGCCAATCGCGCGTTTTATAAACTTTCGTATCTGCCGAACATCGATAACCCTGACCAGCGCATCGCCGAGGACATCAATTCGTTCACGTCCCGGTCGATTTACTTTCTGCTGATCTTCATTGAAACCGTGTTGCAGATCATCGCGTACAGCGGGCTGCTGTGGCTCATTTCGCAGAAGCTCGTTGTCTTCCTGTTGATCTACGCCGTCGTCGGAACGCTGGTGACGTGGCTCGTATTCGGGCGGCCGCTGGTCGGCCTGAACTTCTTCCAGCTGCGCAGAGAAGCTGACTTCCGGTTCGGACTCGTCCGCGTGCGTGAGAATGCCGAATCGATCGCGTTCTATCACGGTGAACCGCGTGAACAGTCCTACCTCGGCAGCCGCCTGGATGATGTGGTCTCGAACTACAAACGCCTGTTGGTCTGGCAGTTTTTTCTGAATGTTTTTCAATACGCGTTTACGACCGCGATCGTCGTGATTCCGGGGATCATTCTCGCTCCGCGTGTGATGAGTGGGGAACTCGAGCCCGGGACCGTGACCGAAGCCGTTGGTGCGTTTTCCGCCGTGTTCGGTGCGTTGAATGTGATCGTCAACAAGTTCGACCTGCTGAGCCTGTTTACCGCCGGCGTAGGACGACTCGATCGCTTCTACAAGGTGCTGGACAAGGCCACGATTGAAGACGATGAAGATTCCACGACCTCGTCGAAGCAAGTGATTGAGACCGTGGAAGAGCCGCGGGTCGCCTTTGAGAATCTGACGCTGCACACACCCGATGCGAAGCGGACGCTGATTCAGGATCTGTCGCTGACGCTGGAGAAAAAAGAAGGCCTGCTGATCGTCGGTGCGAGCGGCGGCGGCAAGAGTTCGCTCCTGCGCGCGTTCGCCGGCCTGTGGCGGTCAGGTGAGGGAACGGTGGTCCGTCCGTCGCTGGATGAAATGCTGTTCCTGCCGCAGCGTCCCTATCTGATCATTGGCACGTTGCGCGATCAACTGCTGTATCCGGCGTCCGGTGGCAACATTCCGGATGAACGGCTGCAGGAAGTTCTCGAATTCGTGAATCTGCCGCAACTCGTCGAGCGCTGCGGCGGTCTGGATGTCTCCGCCGACTGGGGCAAGACGTTGTCACTCGGTGAACAGCAACGGCTGGCCATTGCTCGCGTGCTGCTGGCCGAGCGGCCGTATGTGATCCTGGACGAAGCCACGAGTGCGCTGGATGAAGAAAATGAGGCGCGGGTCTATGAAACCCTGCAGCAGAGCGAGGTGACGCTGATCAGCATCAGCCATCGCCCGCAGGTCGCGAGGTACCACACGAAGGTGCTCGTGCTGAATGGTGAGCAAGGCTGGGAGTTGCTCACCTCGGAAGAATACCTGGCCACGCTGCAGGACGAGCCGACAGCAGCGTAGCAGAGCAGTTAGGCGGATTGAATCACGCGGCGTTGCAACTCCGCATAAACGCGGGGAAGTAACGCGGCGAGATCGTTGATAGCACGCTCACGTTCCGCCGGCGGGGTGCTTGCGGTCTCAATCAGCGTTGCTAAATCGATCACCGATTGCGCCCCAAAGTTCGCCGCCAGTCCGCGCATGGAATGCGCCGCGCGGCTGGCCTCATCGCCTTGTCGATATTCCTGCACGGTTCGCAGCAGCACCGGCACGTCCTGCACGAAAAACGAGGCCATGTCGCGCATCAATCCCGCATCGCCGCCCATCCGCGTGAGCGTGCCCTGGACATCGATCAACGGCTCTGAATCGGCCGGCAACGGTTGCGAAGCGCGGGGGGGCTGCGAGGAAGCGTGATCTGGCATTGGAAATACCGTTCCTTCCCGGATTCGTTGGCCGGCAATGCGCTCGACCATGCGAATCAGTTCGTGGGCATCGAGTGGCTTGGAGATGTAATCATCCATGCCCGCGGCGAGACAC
>DASRYX010000746.1:0-2601 GCA_035686985.1 Planctomycetaceae bacterium
AGAGATCGTGCGTCAGATCGGCGCGGCGAACACACTGGTCAAGCAGGGGGGCGAGTGGTGGGCCGACAACACCGACTACACGGCCGCTCTGGAAAGCCTGCACACCGGCTTCCGCGATCAGGAGATTCTCGACGGCAAAAAGGTCCTGCTACTCGGAGCAGGGGGCGCCGCGCGGGCGATTGCCCTCGGCGTGGTTCGCGCAGGGGCAGGGCTGGTGATCGCCAGCCGGACAACCGCACGGGCGAAGAAACTGGCCGAGGAACTCGGTTGCCGCTATGTCACCTGGGAAAATCGGGGCAGCGAGTTGATTGACGTTCTCATCAATTGCACGCCGGTGGGGATGCACCCGAATGTCGATGAGTCCCCCTTCCAGCCGCACTGGCTGCGGGAAGAGATGCTCGTCTTCGACACGATTTACAATCCCGAACAGACGCTACTGTTGAAGCAGGCCCGTGAACGCAATTGCCGGACGGTGTCGGGCCTCGAGATGTTCGTGCGTCAGGCCGCCGGACAATTTGTCTCGTTCACCGGGATCCCGGCCCCGATGGACCTGATGCGGGACACGTTGCGGCGCGGAATCTCGGCGGTGCGGCGCTAACGGCATGACCCACGCATGATCATCACGTTGATTGGATACCGCGGGACGGGGAAAAGCCGAATCGCTCCGTTGCTGGCGGAGCGGTTGAACTGGCCATGGGCCGATGCGGACGTGGAACTCGAGCGCAACAGCGGCCGTTCCATCCGTGAAATCTTCGCGACAGATGGCGAACCCACGTTTCGGGCCATGGAACGGATTCAACTCGTGGAGTTATTGAAGTCGCCGAAACTCGTCCTCGCCGCAGGGGGCGGGGCAATTCTGAATCCCGAAACACGCGCCGACTTCAAAGCCGCCGGCCCGGTAATCTGGCTGCAGGCGGACGAAAACACCATCGCCGACCGCATTCTCGGTGATCGTCAGAACTCGGCTCATCGGCCGAATCTCACACCGCAAGGAGGACGCGACGAAATCCGGGCCATGCTCGCGTTCCGGCAGCCGCTCTATGAAGAAACCGCGACGATGACCGTGCGGACCGATCAGCGGCACCCGCAATCCGTGGCGAGCGAGATCTATGCCGCGCTGCCCGTTGAGATTCGCACCTCCACTGGGGGGCGGTCATGATCCTGTGGGATTTGCCCGTCTGGTTCGTGTGGTTTGAACTCTTTCTCTTCGGGGCGTGCGTCGGCAGCTTTCTCAACGTCGCCATCTACCGATTGCCACTGCATGAAGACATCTGGCAGGCATGGAAAGGTCTCGGCCATCCGCCGTCGACGTGCCCGTTCTGCAAGAAACGCATCCTGGCGATCGACAACGTGCCGGTTCTCGGCTGGATGTGGCTGCGCGGTCGCTGCCGATTCTGCCGGCATTCGATCCCGTTCCGTTATCCGATGGTCGAGTTTCTGAACGGCGCACTGTGGGTGCTGTTGTACGCGCTGCTCGTTCCCGCGGACTGGCAGGCCACGATTAACGACAGCGCGGTTTATTCGCCGCTGCTGCCGCTCGCGCAACCGGCATGGATCGCACAGCCGCCCGCGCAGGAAGTCTGGCTGCATCTGCGGTTTCTGTACTACCTCGTGCTGATGGAAGCACTCGTCGTCGCCACGTTCATTGATTTCGACCTGCAGATTATTCCTGACAGCGTGACCGCACCCGCGGCTGCGGTCGGATTGCTTGGCAGCCTCACCGGCGTCATGTGGCTGGTCCCGGTCTGGTTCCAGGATCCAATTCACCTGAACGGAGTCTGGTGGCAGTTTGATCCCAATGGATTGCCGCCCGCGTGGATGCTGGTGCACATTCCAAAATGGATCGCGGCGCATCCGGTCCTGCATGGACTCGCCGTCAGTCTCGCCGGGGCCATCGTCGGCGGCGGCATGATCTGGTTCATGCGGATCATCGGCCACTGGGTCTTCCGCCGGGAAGCCATGGGGTTCGGCGATGTCACGCTGATGGCGATGATCGGCACGTTTCTCGGCTGGCAGCCGATGATCCTCATCCCATTCGTTGCCTGCACGGTCGCGCTCATCGCCGTGGTCGGACGGGGAATGTTTCGCCCGGGTCGTGAGATTCCGTTCGGGCCGTACCTCAGCATCGCGACTATGCTGGTACTGCTGTCGTGGAAATGGCTCTTTCCGGTCATGCAGCGGTATTATGAACTGGGAGTTTTTCTCATCGCCTTTGCCATCCTCACGGCGATCATGCTGACGGGATTGCTGTGGCTGACCCAGGGCGTGAAATGGATGCTCGGAATACCGCTGTACGAACCCGATTTCGTGGAAGAATGGACGTCTGCCGACCAGTTAACGTTTTTTGCGAACAAAGACCCGCACGCCGGTGTCGGCCCGATGTCACCGGTGCGCTGGCCCGGAGAACACGCCGGCCGCGGCCGCACTCACGAACAACGTTGGAGAAAGGGTTGAGCCCCGCTTGCGGTTTCGCACCGCGTCACGAGAACACTGAGTGCTATCAGCGCGCGACGCGAAACCGCAAGCGGCGATCCACACCGTTAACAATGACGAATGACAACTGACCAATGACCAACTCCATCACCATCGTCGATTACGGCA
>DASRYX010000747.1:0-6294 GCA_035686985.1 Planctomycetaceae bacterium
CTCGCCCACAACGAGTACAACCGCCGGGTTTTTCAGCTGGTGCAGTCGGAAGCGCTCGCCGGTCGCGGCGTGGTGCTCTCGATGACCGACAACTACCGCGAGACCGACTACGGCGAACCGATGGTCGCGCTGAAGTCGTACATCCTCAGCCCGTTCTGCGATGAAGCGTCGATTGACGCGGTGCTGGAGTCGCTGTGGTCGGCACGCGAGAAGTTGAAATGAAAACAGCCCAGCCATAGCAATGGCTGGGCTTCTGAAATCGTTCGTTCACACTTCGCGGTTAGTAGCCGCGGCTTGGCTGCCAGTTCGCCGGACGCACGCCAGGGTTGGCGATCGTCGGGATCGGCGTGCGGGTGCGGATCGCAGGAGCGGGCGCCACCGCGGCGGACGGCATTGCCCCCGGCACAGGAGCCGGAGCCGGTGCGGAGACCGGGGTCGTCGTCGGACCCGAGATGATCGAGCCCGGCAGCCGCTGGAACTCTTCCACCGAGACGTTCTGCACGCCGGGTTGACCCGGGCTGGTTTGATAGGTCATCGGCGGGGCCGGAGCAGCCGGGGTTTCGGCACCCGGAACAGCCGGGACACTCGTTTCGGGCAGGTTCGGGTCCGGCGTCGGCATCGGAGCCGGGGTCGGCGAACCTTCCGGAGCGTATTGAGCCGCGGGCGGAACGGGCTGGTAAGCGGGGGCGGGAGCCGGCATGACGGCACCGCCGCCACCGCCGCAACCACATCCGGCGCTGGGCATGCCGGGATATCCACCCATCATGCCGCCGTCGAATCCGCCGCCGCAGCCGCAGCCGCTGTCATACGGCATTCCATAGATCGGATCGGCGTACATGCCGCCGTCGAAACCACAGTGGCCGCAGCCGCACTTCTTTTTAGCACCGTGGCTGCGGGCGAACTTCGCCAGGCAGCCGCCGCCGCCAGCGAGATCGGTCGCATGGGGACCGCATTCATCAATCCGGGAAGCAGACATGCAGCAGCAACCGACCAGATTCAACGTCATCAGGCAGGCAGCAACCGAGACAAGCCGTTTCATGACAAGCCCTTAGGACGATATCGACAATGCAGGGGAGTGGGGGATGACAACCCGATTTCGGGCTATCGTTCAGGAATATCGTCCGACCTGACTGTCAAACTTTAACGATTGAGCGAACTTTTCCGAAAAAAGGAGTTCTGCAGGACAAGGGGTGACGCCGTACAGATGCAACGCAAGGACGATTCGCTCTAACAGATGCTCTTTCAATCTGTTATGATGCTCGACACTCTGACGAGGAGATTCCGCTTCAGGCCCGTTCGCCGGCGATTTGCCGGAAAATAGAAATATTTCCCATTTTTGGGGTGAACCTGACGGGGGGTTTCGTCGTCATTAGAGCAGAAGCCGGGATTCCGGAATGTCGCCCCCGTTGTTGGTGGGCCGACGGACTCTCCTTCGCCGCGGAATGAATCGCTTTTTAGAACAAGGTGGAAGCGAGTTCCCCGCTCAAACTCCGGAAACTGCGGTTTCCGACGGAGGTGTGACATGCAACGGCAGCAAATCGGCAATACGAACAACACCATCAACACGAACAATGGCTTCGGCTTTGTCGGTTCGATCGGTGGAACGTATGCCCGGCTGCCGCGCGCCTCCGCAGCCGCAGCGCATGCAGTCCACGATGTATCCGACCCCGTGAAACGCAAACGCGTCTCGGTGATGCGTTCGCGCCCGCTCTCGACAGAGAGTTGGCGACTCGACTCAGCCGAGTCGAGAAACGGGACCCCGATGACGCCAGCCGGCGTCGTGATGCCGCCCCGACTGTGGGCGTCATGGGTGCTATGCCAGTCGCTCTGCGGCTAGGCGTGTTGTCGTACAGGACTGTATTTCGCGCGTGATCGTGCGCTCCGCCACCTCGGCCGGGCCGTGTGATTTTTCCTGTTGATGACCAAAGCGTCTTCACAGGATGTTCGCACATCCCATCAGCCTACGGCGGAACTCGCTGCTCCTTTGACTGTCGTGGCTTCGCCGCCGCGCTTCATCGGCAGTGATCGCATCCTCCCGCGCTCCCCTTGCCAACCGGGTCTTCACCCCCGCGTTCGGCTTATCCGGAGCATTGAGCATCATGGAGACGACGGAAATCGCAGAATTGGTTCGCGCCGCTCAGTTGGGCAGCGCGGAAGCCTTCAGCCAGTTAGTGACACAGTTCGAGATGAACGTGTTCGGCGTCGCGCTGCGGCGGTTGCGGAACCGCACGGAAGCCGCCGAGTTGACGCAGGATGTCTTCATCCAGGCCTACCGCAAGCTCGACCAGCTGCGGGAACCCGAACGGTTCGCGGGGTGGTTGAAGCGGATCACGGTCCGGATGGCCATTAACCGGGCCGTCCGCCGGCCGCCGGAACACGCGCAGGATCCGGCGTTGTTTGGGGGCCGGGGTTGCCCGCGGGCGACGCCGCTCGAATCGCTGCTCGTCGGCGAACGGGCGGATGCCGTCCGGGGGGGTTTGGATCGCTTGCGGGAACTCGATCGGGTGACGTTGCTCGCCTTCTACTTCGAAGGTCAGAGCCTGATCGAAATGAGCGACCGGTTCCACAGCCCGGTCGGCACGATCAAGCGGCGACTCCACACGGCCCGCGCCCGCCTGCGGGAAGAACTCGACAACCTGCAACCGGCGTAAGCCATGTCACACCGAATGACATGCCCCGCCGCTGCAATTCACATCGCTGAACTGAAACGCAATCCCCGATGCGAAGGTGGTGATACTTGAGCATCGGGGATTGTCCTTTTTGCCCCATCAATCGACGATATGTCGCGACGGCAACATTATCGTCCTGGAGTGATTCACAGTTAGCGCTTGATATAACGGAGCCGAAGAGATGACAACGATACCATCTGATGATCAGCCTAAATTCATTCCTCACGGTCTCTTCGTGCCCACTGATCGAGCGGATTTCAACATTCCATGGGATGCACAACAAAACTGGGAAAGAAGGCACAACAATGTAAAGGGCACTACCGCGGAAATACCGTTTGGGATGCTAGCTCTATATTGGAAGTATGCGTGGAGCACAGCACGCTCCCCTTGGCTGATGCCGGAATTATTCGAAGCGATGGTGAAGAGAGAAGGTGCAGCAGACAAGGTCTGGAATATGCTGATCGGAGGCGGAGTAACGATTGTTGAAACGACTTACTTCGTAGTTGGAACGCAGGTGCTTGCCTACAGCGGGTTCTACTTTGCTTACGAACATTTTCTAGTTAGCTGCTGCGAAGCAAGATTAGGGCGGCCAATCCCCGATGCAATTGGATACAAGCAGATTAAGAGTGCTGTAGAAACTGCGTTCAATCCCGGGTTTGAGCGGCAAGTCTGGTCGCATCCTGATGTGGAAAGAATTCGACGAATTCGAAATGACCTTGTCCACAGGAGCGGAATTCCAAAGCCCGAGACTTCCAGCATTGCAGCTGACGTGGTGATTGAGCGTCATCTGCAAATCACTCCAAATGACATCAAGGAAGAAATGGATGCATTGACTCCTAGAATCGATTTATTGACCTCTGAAAAATATCCCAAAGCAACAAGTTGAAGCGATGGATGGCGGGTGGCCTAGCGCGGGTGGCCCAGACGCTGCTTTGAGCGTCTGGGTTTACAAGAGGCTGTGTTGACTCGCGGGTGAGAGCGAATCCTCTCGTGAACCCAGACGTCCAAGGCGACGTCTGGGCCACCCATCTCGTCTTGCGACAGCCATGCATCAATGTCACACTTGATCAAACAGGGAATCCCGTTGTTGATCGCGATGTCGTTTCCACCTTGCGAGTCGTGCTTATGTTCCTTCCACGCTACATATGGCTCGCCGTGGGCATCGTCGGACTTGTGCTGGGATCGATCGATGCTCCCTCAGCCTGGGCACAAGCCGCAGCGGACAAATTTGAGTTGCCGCAGGATCCGCGGGTGTGGATTAATTCGCCGCCGTGGAGTGTGAAGCAGCTGACGGGGAAGGCCGTGATGCTGTACTTCTTTGAGGAGGAATGCCCACGGTGTCGCAATCGGTGGCCGGAGTTGAATGCGCTCAAGCAGCAGCACGCGGACGATCCGATTCTGTTCGTCGCCGTGAATTCCGGGAACAGCCGCGGCGAGCTGGAACAGTACGCCCGACAGGCCAACGTCGCCTGGCCAATTCTGCTGGATCCGGACCGCTCTTTTGAAAAGGCATGCAAGGTCGATGAGATCAACCTCGACAACATCATGGATGTGATGATCCTGCAAGCCAACGGGAGCTTGAAGCAGGGCTCGTGGTCGAAGCCGGATGAATCGGTGGAGAACGCGCTCAAGGACGCCAAGTGGACCGTTGATCCGAAGACGATTCCCCCGATGCTCAAGTCTGCCTGGCAGCAGGTGGAGTTTCAGAACTATGCCGCGACGGCGCAGAATATTCGCAAGTCGCTGAAGTCGAGCAACGACGACATCAAGACCGCGGCGGAAGGGTTGATGCGCGTGGTTCAACCATTGATCGACGAGCAGGTTCAGACCGCCGAGACGGCTTACGACGCCGGCGAAAAGTGGCAGGCGTTTCGCGCGTACGGTGAACTGGCGGAACGCTTCAAAGGCTACGAACTGCCGGCGAATATGGAAGCCCGTGTGAAAGAGCTGCAGACCGACGCAACGGTGAAAGCGGAGCAGTCCGCGTTCCGGTTGCTGGAGACGATCAAGAAGCAGCTCAACAATCCGGCTCAGCGCAAGAAGGGAATCCTGGCGCTGAAGAAGCTCGCGAAGGACAAGCCAGACACTGCAGCCGGGCAGGCAGCACAAAAGCTCGCTGACGAACTCGACGCCGAATGACACCGCGCCGTTGCTTGGCCCGGTGCTACCGATGACCGGACATCTTCGTCGGTGTGCCACTGGCTCCGCCAGTGTCTTCCTTCCCGGTGACAACTCCCGACAATTCCACTGGCAGAGCCAGTGACACACCAATCCTGAGCGGCCGTTGGCACTCCTCGGTTGCCGCGCGATAGGAATGACAGCGATGATGGCGTGATTCTCGCGTCATCAAGAGGAGCGTGGTTATGGTGCGGATCGGGTTAATCGTCCTGCTGACGACCGCGGCGGTTTCAGGGGCGGGCGAACCGGCATTGCCCGAAGGCTGGAAAGCAATGTCGCCGCGAGAGGAGATTCGACCGGCGTTCTCGTTTGAGGCGCAGGGCGGACCGCATCAGCGCGGCAGTCTGGTCATCACGCATGATGCTCGTGAGGGACTCGACGGCTGGTATCAGCGCGAGTTCCCCGTCACCGCGCAGACATGGGTGCAGTTGACGGCGCAACGCAAATTGACCGGTGTGGCGTCACCGCGACGCAGCGCACTGGTGCGCGTGCGCTGGCAAGATGCGAACGGGAAGATGGTCCGCGCGGACGTGCCGGCGGAACAGGCGCGGGAACTGGGCCACACGCCCACCGCCGAACCCGAACATCCCGCGGATGGTGCGACGGACGCCGAGGGTTGGACGCGGGTGACGGGGTTGTACCGTGTTCCCCCGGCGGCGACCGGGGCCGTCCTGGAACTCCATCTGCAATGGGCACCGAACGGCCGGGTCGAGTGGAGCGACATCGAGTTCGCTGAGACCACAGCCCCGGCGAGCCGCAAGGTCCGGCTGGCGTCGATTCATCACAAACCGCAGGGGAAGTCGGCTCGCGCGAACTGTGAAGAATATGCCCCGCTGATCGCCCAGGCCGCCGAGAAGAAAGCCGATCTCGTGGTGCTCGGCGAAACGGTGCCGTATGTCGGACTCAACAAGAAGCCGCACGAAACCGCGGAATCGATCCCCGGTCCCTCAACGGATTACTTTGCATCCCTCGCGAAGCAACATCGGACACACATCGTGTTCAGTCTCTACGAACGCGATCAGCATCTCATCTACAACACGGCGGTGCTGCTCGATCCCGAGGGAAAGCTGCTGGGGAAATATCGCAAGGTCTGCCTGCCGCATGGCGAAGTCGAGAACGGCGTCGCACCGGGGCATGAGTATCCGGTGTTCGACACGCGTTTCGGCAAGGTCGGACTGATGGTCTGCTACGACGGCTTCTTCCCGGAGGTCGCGCGGGAGTTGTCGAATCGCGGCGCGGAAGTCATCGCCTGGCCGGTGTGGGGCTGCAATCCGCTGCTGGCACGAGCGAGGGCCTGTGAGAACCACGTCCATCTCATCAGCAGCACTTATATGTCGCCCAAAGACGGGTGGATGATTTCCGCTGTCTTCGATCCCACCGGCAAACCGATCGCCAGTGCCGAAAACTGGGAGAGTGTCGCGATCGCCGAGGTGGACTTGAGCCGCCC
>DASRYX010000748.1:0-11724 GCA_035686985.1 Planctomycetaceae bacterium
GGCAGCTACCCATACACCGTCGAAGATTGCCTCGCGGTCGTCGCCGAGTGTGCACCGCAATCCCAGCTGCCGAGGGTCGACACTACGCGGTTATTGACAGAGTTCGATCGTGCGCGGACGCGGCTCCAGCAGACCATCCAAAGCCTTGCCGTCGAGCTGCGTGCAACCAACCGCGGAATTGCGATTTATGGGGCCGGACATCGTACGGCAACCTGGTTGGAACTTGCCGGCCTCGGCGAGATGGTGACGTGTGTGATTGACGATGACCGCTCGAAACAAGGCGGCTATCTCGCCGGCAGTGGTGTTCCGATTGGTCCCGCAACATGGCTTTTGGAACGACAGATCGGCCTTTGCGTAGGACTGTTGTCTGCCGACATCGTGAGAAAAATCGCTGCTCGCGAGACTGAGTACACGGCCCGTGGCGGACGATTCGCCACCATCGATGATCTTTTGATGTGGCAGGCCCGTCATGACTGACAGTACCGTACCACCGGAAATCGCGTTCACCACATCTGCGATCTGCGTGGTCGACGACGCAACCCTCGCGAGCATCCGCGAGGCGGCTCATGCCAGCCCGCGCAAACGGGCGAGGCTCTGTTTACACTCGGAACTCAGCAGCCCACTTCACAACATGATCATCGTCCTGCTGCGCGGGACGGAGGTGGCCATCCATCGCCATCCGCGCAAACCCGAGTGTTATCACGTCATGAGCGGGTTGATGACCCTGATCGTGTTTGATGCGGACGGGCGGAATCCACGTCGAATTCCGTTGGGGCCGTTCGGCAGTGGGCGGTCGCCTGTGTGCCGCATTCCTGCAGGGGTCTGGCATTCCGTGGACATCGAAACCGACGAAGTCGTCCTCCACGAATCGACGATCGGCCCGTACTCTCCGGCCGACACGGAATATTTTTCGGAACCGTTGTCGTGAAGCGGCCATTCTGATGGTACGGACTCGTTCATTCGGCTGGACCGATCTGCCGGTCAGCGTCATCGGTTACGGACCGATGGCGTTGTCGCTCCACGGCCGACCTGACACGCGGGACGCGGTGGAAATGCTGGAATCCGTGATCGCCGCAGGCGTCACATTCCTTGATACCGCCGACACCTATTGCCTTGGCCCGGATGAACTGCATCACAACGAGCAACTGATTGGCCAGGTTCTCCAACGACATTCGCAAGTCATGGTGGGCACCAAAGGGGGCACGCTGCGAACCGCCACGGGGTGGCAGCTCGACGGCCATCCCGAACGGCTGTACCAGGCGATTGTCGAAAGCCATGCGGCGCTCGGTGGCCGGGAACCGATTTTTCTCTGGCAACATCACTGGCCTGATCCACGCTGGACCATCGCCCAGATGTTGCACCCCGTCCAACGGGCGCTGGATGAGAAGCTGATCCGCTATGTTGGCGTGGGGAACTACACTCTCGAACAACTGCAGGCCGCATGCGACCTCGTGCCGGTGCTCACCGTTCAGAATCAATACAACCTCTGGCATCGTGAACCGAAAACCAACGGTATCTTCGACTGGTGCGTCGATCGGCGACTCGTGTTCCTGCCTTACCGGCCACTGGGAGGTGCCGAGTTAGCAAACCGGCTGGGAGAAATCCCGGAACTGGCGCTGATTGCTCGCGATCGCGGCATCTCACCGCAGCAGTTAACGATTGCCTGGCATCTGGCTCAATCACCGTGTTTATTGCCAATTCCGGGAGCAAGAAATCCGGAGCATTTTCAGGATTGTCTCAAAGCCGCAGCCATTGAGCTTGAACCACACGAACTCAAAATGCTGAATGGATTGCGTCCGGAATCGTTGCCGCAACTCAAGCGAGCGACCAACTGGTCGGATCATCCGCCATTGTCTCCGCGCTGAATAGAATCAGCTGCCTCTCGAAAGTTGATACCGAATGTCATCGCTTCACCATCGCCGCAGTACCTGCCGCTTGTGCAACCACTCAAATCTGGAACTCGTCGTCCCGATCACGCCAACTCCGTTGGCCGACGCCTACGTCACGCGCGCGCAACTCAACGAGATTCAGGAATGTTTTCCGCTCGATTTGTATCAATGTCGCGGATGCGGACATGTGCAACTTCTGGATGTCGTTTCGCCGGAGGCCATCTTCCGCAATTACAGCTATTTCAGCGGTCGTTCCGCGGGGCTGGTTAAGCACTTCCGTGAGTTTGCGGACGATGTCCTGGCAGCGACGGACCTGCAGCCTGGCTCGCTGGTCGTCGACATCGGCAGCAATGACGGCACGTTCCTGAAAATGTTTCAGGACCGTGGCATGCGCGTCCTGGGAATCGATCCCGCGGAAAATGTTGCCGCCGTCGCGAACGCGGCTGATGTTGAGACCTGGCCGGTCTTCTTCGATGCCGAAACTGTGGCGAGAATCCGCGCTGCTTTTGGTCCGGCCCAGGTTGTGGCGGCGAACAATGTCTTCGCCCATACCGATGACATGGCAGGCATGGCGGACGCGATCGCGGCTCTGCTGGCTGATGACGGCGTATTTGTTTTTGAGGTGTCGTACCTGCTGGATGTGATCGACCATCTGCTGATCGGAACTATCTTTCACGAACATACGTGCTATCACTCCGTCCATCCCCTTGACGCCTTCCTGCGGCGTCACGGCATGGAACTGATCGACGTTCGGCGCGTGACCATTCAAGGCGGGTCCCTCATTGGCACCGCCCAGCGGCTCGGCGGCAAACGGAAGGTTGCCGCCTCCGTCAGTGAATTGAAGCAATTGGAGGACGAACGCAAACTGCACGAACCGGCGACCGTGCGGACGCTCTCCACCCGTCTCAATGATGTCGGGAATGAAACTCAGTCGCTGCTAAGGAAGTGGCATGACGATGGGTTAAGGATCGCCGGGTTCGGTGCGGCTCGCGGCGGGACGCTCATTCTGCATCATTTTGGCATCGGCGCCATCATCGAGTTCATTGTGGATGACAGTCCCGACAAACAGGGGCTGTTCAGTCCGGGACATCACATTCCGGTCTTGCCGACGACGGCGCTCCAAGAGCGAACACCGGACATCGTCTTTATTCTGGCCTGGGTGCACACCAAACCGATCGTGCAGCAGAATCAGTGGTTTCTTGACGCCGGCGGTCGCTTTGTCACCTGTTTTCCGAAGCTCGAAGTTTTTTCGAGGGATTGAAACCCGTTCGTCGGCTGAGTGCTATTCCGCGGTCGAACTCAAATGTTGCCGTTCCTGCGCAAGTAAGTTGCGGCGCGATACCCCGAATTGAACACGATGCGAGATGAGATACAGCAACGTCATACAACGGCGAAGGAGGCCCAACAGCATGCGGACCGGCCAGGAAGCGTTGGCTGCCACGCTTCGCGACACCGTCTGCACGGCTTGATATCCGTCGATCGCCGGCTGCAGCGGACGCAGGGCCATTTCATCCACCACGGCGTTCTCCCAGCGGGTCGCATAACCTTCCGGCAACACGCCGGCGAACTCCGGCGACCGCATCAGTTCGGCAGCTCGGCGGAGAATCGAGAGCAGCTTGAACGGCGTCTGTAACGTCGATTGGGACATTCCGCCTGGCGAGTGTGTGAACGCGACACCCTCAACCGGTGCGTATGCCATCCCGGTTTGCAGACCGATGACGCGGATGGCAAAGGTGTCGCCCCACGAACCCAGCTCTTTTCGCCACCCGCCGGCTCGCTGCAGCCACTCTCTGCGATACACCGTGGCGCACGAAAGAGAATGCGTCGGGGATTCCCCGTCCAGGCACAGGCGTAGATACTCAGCGGGCGAGACCGCGCCGGCGTGCGGCAGATGCTGATACCCATCCACGCTGATCCGGTCACCGGCGGACGTCACCGCAACGACCTTCGTGCAGGCGATGCCCACGCCCGGATGTTGATCCAACAGCCGGCAAACCGCCTCGAAGAAACCCGGCAGGACAATATCGTCCGCCGCCGCGCTGTAGATGTAGTCTCCGCTCACGACGGTGAGGGCGCGGGCCGACGAGGCGTGCCAGCCCCGGTTCTGTTCGTTCTGCAGAAACTTGATGACAGGAAACCGCGCGGCCCACTCGCCAATGATCTGGACGCTGTCGTCCGTGGAACCATCATCGACGACAATCACCTGCTCGGCAGGACGCGACTGGCTGAGAATCGCCTCTAAAGCGCGGCCGACATACTTTCCGTGGTTGTAATTGCAGAGAATGACCGAAAGTGTTGCCACAAGGTCCCACCGTCTGGAATTCATTTGTGAGAAGGTCGTTGTGCGTGCTCAGAATAGCCCGCCGTGAGCCAGAACGGTAACAACCGACCGCGAAGCATGCGGATTTTGACGCGGTCTACTACTGGTGTTAACATGAGTCGTCCCATCAGGGAGGACAATTTTAGAGCCGCGAGCTGAACCCCATCACCACG
Organism: Planctomycetaceae bacterium; assembly: GCA_035686985.1. Classification (GTDB taxonomy): domain Bacteria; phylum Planctomycetota; class Planctomycetia; order Planctomycetales; family Planctomycetaceae; genus DSVQ01. Next base: position 4,383 of record DASRYX010000748.1, read on the forward strand.
AACAATCCCAGCATGAAGAACTCGCCGGCCGTTGATCCTCCGCGAGTCTCGGTCCTGCTTCCGGTCTACAACTCCGAGCGTTATCTCCGCGAGACGGTCGCCAGCGTCCTTCAGCAGACGTTCACCGATTTCGAACTCCTGATCGTCGACGATGGCTCGACCGACCGTTCACCGCAGATTCTCGCCGAGTTGGCCGCGACGGATTCCCGAATTTCCGTCACGCGCCGACCCAATGATGGCTACGTGAGCGCGCTGAATGAACTCCTGGCAAAAGCCCGCGGCGAGTACATGGCCCGTATCGACAGTGATGACGTGGCATTTCCGAAGCGATTCGCGCGCCAGGTCGAGTTCCTCGACGCGCATCCGAACGTGCTTGTCGTGGGTAGCTATGTTCAAGTGATTGACGAAGACGGCGATGTTCTCTGTGATCAATCCGTCCTGATCGATCATGAAGCGATCACCCATAGCCTGCTGCGCGGCACGGGCGGGATTTATCATCCGGCCACGATGTTTCGTCGGCAACCGGTGATGGATCTCGGCGGATACCGGACGCAGGCGCTCGGAGTCGAAGACCAGGACCTGTGGCTGCGGCTGGCCGAGCGCGGTAAACTCGCCAACTTGCCGGAGGCCCTGCTGAAGTATCGCATCCACCCTGGCAATTTCAGTTTCGTGTATCACGAGCAGGTCCGCGAGCGATTCCGTAGTGTACTGCGGGAAGCGTACGCCCGACGGGGTCTTCCTGAACCCGAGGATCTGCTGAGCGAGGCGCCACGCGTGACCAGCAACTGGGATCGTCGCCGCGAATGGGCGTGGGGAGCTGTGCACTCGCGCCACTTCCGCACCGCCAGAAAGCATGCCCGTGCGCTGCTGGCCGAGAACTTCACCTCTCGCGCCGCCTGGACCCTGTTCGCGTACGCGCACCTGGGGCGCTACGCGGAATTATTGCGGACGATGCTGGGCCGAAGATCGTCCTGACTCGAGAGTCAGAAATCAGCCTTATCATGAGGAAAAAATATCCCCGAGAGGATTCGAACCTCTAACCTTCGGCTTCGGAGGCCGACGCTCTATCCAGTTGAGCTACGGGAACAAAGCGGGTGCGCGAGAAACGGTGGCGCGACCGCGGAACGGCTGGAGTCTACGTGATTGCGGCGAACGATTCCAGTGTCGCACGGCGACGCGGTGAGACCAATGACAGAACTCGCGAACGGATTGCCCGGCAACATTGACGGGCAATCCGTTCGATGAGAATCCCACTTCAAAACCAGAGCCGCAGCCGGTTTCAGATCCAGCAAACGGTCGGGACAACGTTGTCTCGACAGTCCACTGTGGGATGAACTCGCTTAATTATCGCAAGTTTCGGCGTCGGCAGTGGAAAGCATCTGCCGTGCCAGAACACACCACCCGAACAAACCGACACCGCAATCTGTTAATTCAAAACCACTTGCATCAATCAAAAGATCACCTAACCGTGTTTCAACCGCCGGTCCATGCGCGACCAGCGGTGTTTGACAAACGGTCACAATCCCGCCTGACTCGCGCCCGGCGGACCTTGACGGGCACATTGAGCGCCGATACTGTGAGGCGGTCGCCGCGTGGCGGCGAAACCTTCGTCGGTCTACGTCAGCCCGACCTTGATGACTCCGAGTGAGCGTTGCTCCTTCGTTTGTCGTCAGGCGTATGAGTTGCTGACGGGAATGTTCATGGACCGACATTCTGAGACGTGGTGCGTTGTGCGCACCGCGAGCCGATTTGATCACACCATACCCGCGTGTTCCGGCCTATTTCTCGGCTTCGATCAGACCGATCACGGCCAGGATTTGGTCTGCGGCTTCGGCCATCCGAATGCGGTTGTCCGTCGCCATCCGTCGCAGGCGTTTGTAGGCGGTTTCCTCGTCGATCCCCGCCTGCTTCATAAGAGCGCCCTTAGCGCGGTCGATCACCTTGCGGTCCGCCAGCGCTTGTTTGAGCGATTCGTTTTCCTGCTCCAATTCCTGGAATTGCTCGAACCGACGGAGCACGAGATAGATCGTCGGCATGATCTCATCGGTATTCACCGGCTCCAGCAGATACGCCATGACGTGGTCTTCGAGAGCCCGCTCGACGGTCTGCAGCGAGGCTTGCTGCGTCACGACGATCGCCGGGATTTTGTGCCGCTGGCTGATTTCAAGCAGGGCCGAGACGCCATCCACGTCGGGGAGATCGACGCCGGTGATGATCAGGTCCGGCTCAATCTCGTGCGTCAATGCGATCAATTCGCGGCCGGAGCTGCAGATCCGCAGGTTGTGATAGTGCAGCTGAATCAGCGCTTCACGCAGGATGGTCCGCGCATCTTCAGCGCCATGAGCCAGCACGACTTTCAATGTCGCGGCGTCGGTCGGAATCACCGGAGTTCAACCTGCAAGACATACGGGAGAGAGAATTCATCCAAATCACAGAGTACAATCTCCGCTGCGGCGAAAAAAGGGCGGCAGCACGCCTGCCGCTTTGTCCGGAGCGGGAAGGAGTCGAACGGTTCCGGTGCTGAAGAGCCCAATGCCCAACGGCTGAATCGTGAGGCCCGGTCGTCACCGTTCACCAGTCGGTGCACCCCACAGCGGCATTCCCATGACGGGGTGTCGCCAGAATGAGAGGTAACACGCTCGTGCATGCGTTGCTGGATCGTTCCGTGGTGCTCGGAATCGGTCTGATGATCGCGCTCCTCGGAGTGGGAGCGGTCGGGAGCTATCGCAACATCCAGTCGGTCCAGCGGCAGTCGCTGCGCGTTAATCACACGTACGAAATTGACCGCATGGCGGCCGAAGTTCGCCGGCTCGCCATGGATGCCGTGATCCACGAGCGCAGCTATGAAATTCAGGGGCAACCGGCCTCCGCCAAGAAAAGCCGGGACACGCTTGGCCAGCTGTTCGTCCACCTCAGGGAACTGCAGTGGCAGACGGCCGATAATCCCAATCAACAGCGACGCGTCGAGGCACTCACGACCACCGCAAACGGTCTGAATGAGCAGCTGACCCGGGCGATGGAGCTGAAAGCAAGCGGTGCCGAACCCTCGGAGCTGCTGCTGCTCTCCGCGGAAGTCGACCAGCAGCTGGACGCGATTCGGGATCAGGTCGCCGCGATTCGATCCGAAGAGGTCACACTCTTGCAGGAGCGCGAAGAAGAAGTCAGTGGGGCGCTGCGGACGGCTCTGTTGAGCGGCGTGGTTCTGTTCGGACTGGGGCTCGCGCTCTTCATGGGGATCATCGAACTGATCCGTCGCAATTCGGCGTTCCAGCGGCGACAACAGGAGCGGCTGTTCGCCGAGCGAGAACAGCTGGCGGTGACGCTCGCGAGCATTGACGACGGCGTCATCTCGGTCGATCGACAGGGACGCATCAGCCACTGGAATGGGCAGGCGGAACAGCTTACCGGACATCTGCGGGAAACGGCGGTGGGGCTGTCGCTTCAGAGTATTTTGAGACTGGTCGACGAGCTGACCAATGTTCCGTTTACGATCCCGCTGGATGAAATTCTGACCGGCGGGGTCTCCGCGCGATTCGATGCCCCTTTGCTGGTAACGGCCGCCGATGGCAAGTCGCATCCGGTTGCGCTGCAGGCTTCGCCCATTCTCGACAACGTCGGCAGTATCAACGGCGCGGTGCTGATTCTTCGGCAGCTCAGTGAGGAACGCCGCGCGGAAATCGCGAAAACCGAACGTGCGCGGATTCTTTCCATCCGCGCCGACGTCGGTCTGATCATCAGCCATGCCGGTCGAACTGAAGATCAGTTGCAGCAATGCGTGCAATCCATCGGCCAACAACTGTCGGCCGTGGCTGTGGGTTTGTGGTCGATCACAGAAGAGAGTCCCACGTCCTTGCGACTGGCCGCGACGTGGAAGCAACCCGGCTGGTCGTTTGTCGAAGGACTGTCGTCGCCCCCGCCGAACTCTGCGATTGCGGCCTCACTGAAAGACCGGCGCTACGCGACGCAGCCCTGCCCCACTGAGGACTGCGAGCTCCAGACGGACCTCCTGCCGGATCCCCGCACGGAGGTCACGGCCTGGGCCTGCCCGCTCACTATTGAAGATCGCGTGCTGGGCGTGCTGACAATCTACACGTTTAAACAGCTGAGTGATCTGTCGTCGTCCGAGTTGAGTCTGGTCACGGCGAAGCTCGCGCAGTTCATTGAACGCCGGGCGATCGAAGAGGCGCGTCAGGAAAGTGCCGAGCTCTTCCGCACGCTGGCCAATTCGATTCCGCAGCTCGCCTGGATGGCCCGGCCGGATGGTTATGTCTTCTGGTACAACCAGCGCTGGTTCGACTACACCGGCAGCACTCCCGAGCAGATGCAGGGAGCGGGCTGGCAATCGGTCCATGATCCCCACGAATTGCCGCACGTGCTGGAATCGCAACGGCGTTCGTTCGCGACCGGTGAACCGTGGGAAGACACGTTCCCGCTCCGTCGCCATGACGGTGAGTTCCGCTGGCATCTCAGCCGGATGCTGCCGGTCCGCGATGACCACGGACGCATCCGGCTCTGGTTCGGCACGAACACCGATGTCACCGAACAGCGCAATGCGGAGCAGCGTCTCCGCCGCGTCATCGACTCCATCTTTGCGTTCGTCGGCATCATCGCTCCGGATGGTACGCTCATTGAAGTCAATCAGGCCCCGCTCGCCGTCGCCGGTCTCTCGCGTGAGGACGTGATCGGTCGCGCGTTCTGGGATTGCCCGTGGTTTTCGTACGACGAAGACCTGCGGGCGCGCGTTCGCCAGGCGTTCGAGCAGGCCCGCACGGGACAACTCGTCCGGTACGATGAAGAAATCCGGCTCGCGGGAAGCGCCAGCATCACGATGGATCTGATGCTGCAACCGGTCTTTGATGACGACAAGCTCGTCTTCGTGATCCCTTCCGGGGTGGATGTCACGGCGCGGAAGCAGGCGGAAGAACGCGTGGCCCTCTCCGAGGAGTTTCTGCGTTCCGTGCTGGATGCCCTCGCCAGCCATATCGCCGTGCTGGATGAACATGGCACGATCCTGATGGTCAACCACGCCTGGAAATCGTTCGCCGAGTCGAATCGCCTTGAATTGTCGAATTACGCCGTTGGACAGAACTATCTGGCCGTGAGCGCCCCGCCGGACAGTCATTGCTCGGAAGAGGCCCAGGCCGCCTCAAACGGAATCCGGGAGGTCATCGAAGGTGTCCGCCCCTGGTATTCCATGGAATATCCCTGTCATTCCCCGCTGGAACAGCGCTGGTTTCTCATGCGGGTCGACCGGTTTACGAGTCTGAACTCCACGCGCGTGGTGGTCTCTCACGAAAACATTACGTCACGCGTCGTGTCGGAAGAATCCACGCGGCGGTGGTCGGCGCAGCAGCAGCGCCTCGCTGAGATTGCCATCGGACTGAGCGCCGCGGAGAACATGGATGCCGCGCTGAAAGTGGTCACGGAAGGTGCGCGGCGACTGATCGAGTCCGCGGACGCGCAGATTGTTTATGCCCGCAGTGGTGATGAGCTGTCGCATTTCCGCGCGGCTTCCCTCGATGAGAACGCCGCGGAGTATCAGGCCAACCCGCAGCATTCCGAATGGGTCGTGCAACGCGTGCGGAAAACGAACCGGCCCTTGCGGATGGCCGCCCGGTCTGCGGAGACTGCCGCCGACCCGGAAGCCGGTCCGGCGGATGCGTCGAGCTGCCTGGCAGCCCCGCTGACAGCCCGGGATGGCCGCAACATCGGCCTCATCCAGTTGCGAGGAAAGCTCGCCGGAGTCTACACCGCGGACGATGAGTCAATTCTGATCCAGCTCGCACAGATGGCGTCCATCGCGCTCGAACGGGCGCGGCTTTACGACGAAATCCTGACGGCAGATCAACGTAAGGATCAGTTCCTGGCGACGCTCGCCCACGAACTTCGCAATCCGCTCTCCGCGCTCACTTCGGGATCACAACTGATCCTGATGCAGCCGGAAGACGTGGACCATGTGAAGTCGACGGCGGCTCTGGTGGCGCGGCAATGCTCGCATCTGAAGCAGCTTGTCGACGATCTGCTCGATGTCTCCCGCATCTCGCGCGGAAAGCTGAATTTGCAGCGGGCGCCCACATCGTTGCAGGAAGTCATGCAGCACGCGATCGAAACCGCGCAGGCCTCCATCACCGCCGGCGGGCATCAGCTGTCCACGCAGATCACCAATCAGCCGCTGCATGTTCATGGCGACGCCGTGCGGTTAGCGCAGGTCGTGTCGAACCTGCTGGTGAACGCGGCCAAATACACCCCGCCGGGGGGGAAGATCGAGCTGGAACTCAGCTCGTGCGACAATCAGGCGGTGATTTCCGTCCGGGACAACGGCATCGGCATCCCGCCGGAAATGGCCGATCGCATTTTCGAATTGTTCACCCAGGTCGACAGTTCGCATACCCGGTCGCAGGGCGGACTGGGAATTGGACTGACATTGGCACGGACGCTCGTTACCATGCACGGCGGCAAGATCGAAGTCTCCAGCCCTGGCGCGAATCTCGGGAGCGTCTTTACCGTGCGTCTTCCTCTCATTTCCGTCAACCAAGCTGATACCGATCAACTTCAGCAGCCGCCGCTCGCGAGCGCGCCGACGAAGACTCACCGCATTTTGATCGTGGACGACAACCGGGCCGCGGTCTTCCTGCTCGCCCGGCTGCTATCCACGATGGGCCACACCGTGCAGACGGCGTCCGACGGTCAATCGGCCCTCGCCGCTGTCACCGAATTCCAGCCGGAAGTCGTCATCTCCGACATCGGGATGCCGGACATGAACGGTTATGAACTCGCGCAGCGCGTCCTGCAGATCGATTCGGTCCCCAAGCCGGTGCTCGTCGCCTTAACGGGGTACGGCCAGGCGACGGACCGGCAGGAGGCATTCAACGCGGGCTTCCGTCACCATCTCACCAAGCCAGTGGGCTTGGCCGATCTCGACAGTCTCATGCAGTCGTTGTGACGGATTACTGTCCACCGACGATTTCATACTTCGCCGAGGAATCGTCCGGTGCGGACAGTTCCACTCGCAGTTCGGTGTTGGAGCGGGCTGACACCTCGATGCGTAACGTCACGGCATGTCGGCCGGGTGTCAGCTCCACGAGGATCGGCTGTCCCGGCGGAGCGGGCTCGGCGTCGACCCACGCCTGAAACGTCTCGGTCGTCTTCACCGCGATCGCGACTTTTCCCGCCGTACGGACGTCGAATTCTCCCTTGAGAATCAGCACCGACGGTTCCTGGCCGCTTCGCAATTCATCGAGTGGCAAGTTGCCGCCGACCATCGCGTAGACCGGCACCCAGGCCGTTCGCTCCGCTCCGAGCACATGCTGGCGGAAGTGCTCGAGGTGCGGGACTTCCGCCG
>DASRYX010000749.1:0-9334 GCA_035686985.1 Planctomycetaceae bacterium
GCGATCCCTGGCCGCGATGCGCAGCTGCTTGAACGGCTGGTCCACGCCGCGCGGCGTTTGATCACCCAAGACCGCACGCTCACCGAACAATCCGCCGATGTCGCGTCCTGTCTCGAATCACTGACATACGGTCTCGAAGAGCAGAACTGGCTCCGCTCCCTTAGCAGTCATCTCTCATTGTGTTCTTTGCGGCACACCTGGCTTGATGTGGTCCGCGCGATCCTGCCCTCGCTTCGCTCCTTAATTCATGCGGATGCGGTGACGGTGATCATGAATGAGGACTACACCAAGGCACTGCAGACTCCCGCATTGCAGTCCGTGCAGTGTGTTCTCACGGACGGGAAGGACGTGGTCTCGGGATCTTCATGGCAAATGTGGCGCGATGAGCGGACTGCGACTTTCGACGGCCGTTCCGTCGTCCAGAACGGCCCCTATGTTGACCGGTTGATTCAGACCCACCGAGTGCATGCTTTCTGCGCCGTTCCCATGGTGCACCGTGATCTTCACTTCGGCTGGATCGCCGGCGTCAAACAACGCGCTTCAGACAGTGACGGCCGGCCGCGCGAGCGGCTGAGTGAAAATGAATTCGGCACGGTGGAGGCGGGCCTGATGGAAGCCGCCGCCGCCATGCTTGCGACCCATCGAAACAACGTCGATCTGCTGCAGGATCGCGAAAACCTGACGATCGGTATTATTCGAACAATGGGCAATGCGATCGATGCCCGCGATCCGTATACCCGCGGCCACAGCGAGCGCGTGGGACGATACGGGCGATCGCTCGCGCGGGCCGTCGGGCTGTGTCCGGTGGATTGTGACCGTCTCTATCTTTCGGGATTGCTACACGATGTCGGCAAGATCGGCATCCCGGATACGGTGCTGCGCAAACCGGGGAAACTCACCGAAGAAGAGTTTGCCGTCATCAAGAAACACCCCGAGATCGGGGCGCGGATTGTCAGCGCACTGCCACAACTTGCGGACCTTCTGCCGGGGATTCTCCATCATCACGAAAACTGGGATGGCACCGGATATCCACACGGCTTGGTGGGCGAACGCATTCCATTGATGGGACGGATCCTCGCGGTGGCGGACGCCTATGATGCCATGACCAGCAATCGCCCTTATCGCGACGGCATGCCCCGTTCGCGTGCCCTGGAGATTCTGTCGACCAACGCCGGAACGCAATGGGACAAGCAACTCGTCCAGGCTTTCCTCGCGATTCCCGTCGAGCAGCTCAATCGGGATTCGTTTGACGGCTCGAACGGCTGGAGCACCGATGAGGTGTCTCTCCGCGGGGGCACCGCCGCGCTCCTAGGCGGAGACCTGTTGCCCACGACGACGTACGCCAGCAGTGATGATGCGCTCCCGGCCGATATTTTTGCGATCCCCTGATCTGCCATGAAGACCATCCACCACCATTCCGCGCCGTCAACTCGCCGTCCGCCCCACACGGGCCGGACACGGTGTGGATTCTCGTTCGTGGATCTCGCGCTCACCGCGCTGATCATAGGGATTGTGGCCGCTGTCGCCACGCCTCGATTTGCCAGCACCGTGCAGTATTATCAGGTGGACGCAGCGGCCCGGCGCATCGAAGCCGACATCAACTATGTGCAGTCGTCCGCCCGTCTGACGAATCGTTCCTGCAGCCTGACGTTTTCCGCTTCGCAGCCGACCTACACCACCACCGGCGTGCCGCACCTCGACAACTCCGGCCGCGATTACGCCGTCGATCTCGCCGCCCTCGGCTACCCGGTCAGCCTGCAGGTGAACTTAAACGGCGGACGCACAATCAGCTACAGCCCGACCGGTGTCGCTCAGGCGGGATCCCCACTGACGGGATTGACCACGGCCTCGATCACGATCACCGCCGGTGCGCAGACGCGCGCCATCACAGTTGATCCGGTGACAGGGAAGGCACGGCGATCATGACGAAACGATCACTCGGCATGCCGCGCCGTGGCTATACGCTGCTGGAACTCACGATCAGTCTCGTGGCGGCGGTGATCCTGATGGCCGGCATGGCCTCCGCGGTCGCGGTGTCGGCCCGATCGCTCAGCGTGGCTGATGCCGGCAATCGCGCCCGCGCCGACTCCACCGACGTCCAGCGCGACCTGATGGCCGATCTGCAACGAGCCACCGGATTCACCGAACGGACCCCCACTGCGGTCACATTTACCGTTCCCGATCGCACGGGGGACGGTCGCCCGGAAGCCCTTCGTTACGCGTGGGGAGGCTCGCCGGGTTCATCGCTCACGCTGCAGATGAATGGCGGCACCGTGCAGACAGTCGCCGAGAACGTTCAAAACTTCGCACTCTCGTACCGAACACAGTCGCTAGTGGCTCCGACAGTCCCGGATGAAAGCCCGGTCGTCAGCGGACGGGTGCTGTTTGTGACTGGCCCACCCGGACTCGCGCCGAGCTTTGGCGTGCCGATCGGCGGGACGCCGGGCAACCCGGTTTCGGAAACCAGTCGCGATCCGAAGATCAGCCTGCTCCAATCGTGGGCGTTCGAGGTCACCACCATCGCGGCCGATCGCACCCAACCCGAGTTCGATGCCGCGATTGCCCAGAACGATGTGATTTATCTCTCGAGCGACCCCGGCGTGTCTCAGGCCGCGCCGCGACTGGCGAACCTTGCCGTCGGCATCGTGAATGAAAACATCGAGCTGACAGAACCGCTCGGCTTCTATCCCGGAGCGGCAAGCGTCGCCGGGACGGATACAACCATCGGCATCACCGGTCACTACATCACGCAGAGCTATTCCTCGCGTCAGACGCTCCGTTTGCTGACGGGGGGGAATCTCCTGCAGTCCTTTCAGAATCCCAAGGCGATGGGGTTATCAATCCTCGGCGTTGTCCCCTCGACAGACACGGTGAGCTTTGCCACGCTTGCCGCGGGTCGGCGACGCTTCGACGGACTCAACGCACCGGGCCGCCGCGTGCAACTTCCGTGGGCCACGGCCAATTTCAACTCGGCGTGGTTGACGGCCGATGCCCGCGCGTTGCTCAAGTCCTCGCTGTTGTGGGCGGCCGGCAATGGATCGGATGGCAACCCGTCGGCGACAACCTTCGGCCTCACCAACTCGAATGCGAACGCAACCAGTGTCAGTTCCCCCAACAACCTTATGCATGCGTCGAAGTTCACGCTCGCGGCACGCGGCGAGTTAATGGAGCTTTCGGCGTATGTTCGCGCACGAGGTTTGCCGTTGCGGCTGGCGATCTACTCAAATTCCGGCGGAGCTCCCAGTGTGCGACTGGCTCAGACTAACGTCCTTACCGGGGAAGACAACGATGCCTGGATCACAGGCGCCGTGACTCCCGTCGTGCTCGAACCCGGAACGTATTGGCTCGCCGTCGCGCTCAGTGCGTCGTCACAGCGTGCCTACTGCGATGATCCCTTGACCGGGGTCACCTCGCAGATTTCGCAGCGGCCGTTCAGCGGCGGATTTCCCGCGACATGGACGCACGGCTCCGGCGGTTCCACTACCACCCTGGCGCTCAAGCAACTGCTCATGTACGGCTCGATCCTCACGCTTCCCTAATGGATTCAGGACACGACTGCGATGAATCGCTTCTCCCAACAACCTGGCCGCTCGCGACGCGTTCTGTCGCCGCGCGGGCTGACGTTGATGGAAGTGACCGTCTCCACTTTGATCGTCGGTTGCCTGGTCGTCGCCGCGTTGCAGTCCGTCGGAAATATGACTCGTACCTGGATCACCACGAATCAGGTGCTGGATGGTCAGGCACTGGCTCAGGACCTGATGCGCGAAATTCTCTCCCAGGGCTATTCCGATCCCGCTGACGCTGCGGCGAACACCTGGGGCCGGGAGACGGGCGAAACCAGCCGCGTGGTCTTTGATGATATCGATGACTACGACAACTGGACCGAGTCGCCGGTGAAAGACGCCACGGGGAATGCACTCAACGGCTATACCGGCTGGTCACGAACGGTGGACGTGAAAAAGATCAGCACCTGGGATTACTCGACCCGCAGTGACATTTCCAGCGACACCGGGCTGCGTTCGGTCACGGTCGTTGTCACGTCGCCTTCCGGAAAGAAGACCACGCTGGCGCTCTACCGCGCCGCCGACGCCGGAACCGGGCAGAAACTGTCGTCGAATACCGACACGGTCAGCTGGATCGGCTGCACGCTGAAACTCGGCGACAACGCACCGTCGACCATGAGTACATCACTCAGCAATCATGCGGAGGATCAATGATGCTCCGTCAGACGAATAGACTTTCTTCCACTCACCGCCATCGTCGCGGCACGTTGTACGTCGGTGTAATGATGTCGGCGACGGTGGTCGCCATCATCGGGCTCGGCAGCTTATCCGTCGCTCATTTAGGAGTGCGGTCGGCTCAAAATACGCGCGATGCGGAATCGGCGGCGCAGCTGGCCCGTACGGCGGTCGAACTGGGCGTTCGACAGATCAACGCGAATCCGTTCTGGCGGTATCTCGTCTTGAACAACCTGGATTACTCACCATGGGGGCACTCGCTGAACGGTGGCACGATCAGCTACCGCTACGTTGATCCCGACGGCGACTTTCTGAACAACTCTGCCGACGGGATTCGCGTCTACGGCACAGGCCGATGCGGAGCCGCGACCTATGTGGAAAGCGTGCTGCTGCAGCCGACCGGCGATGGCGTTTCCTGCCTAGAAGCCGCGCTGCATTGCCGCAGCCACTTGAATCTGCAGAACTACTGCAACATTGTCACACCGCACTTTTTGAGTGTCGACGGTTCTATCACAGCATCGGCCACGCAGTGTGAAATTGCTGGCCGCGTGGAAGCGACCGGCAGCGTCAACGGCAACATCACGGGGACGCGAAGCGCGTTTGTCTCCGCCCGCCAGATGCCGGGCAATACCGCGTTCGAGTACTACCGGGCGAACGGAACGGCGATCGACATCGGGACGATCCCGCTCTCATCGAATGTCCGGGTCGTGAGCAACCGTCTTTTTGCTCCGCGATTAAATCCCTTCGGCGCTGCCGGAAACGCCGAGGGAATCTATGTGATCGATTGCCAGGGACAGAATCTGCGGATCGAACACTCTCGCGTTTTGGGAACGCTGGTGATCCTGAATCCCGGAACGATCTGTTGCTTTCAGGGATCAGTCGCGCACGCCCCGGTGAGCCCGAACTTTCCCGCGATCCTGGTGCAGGGCGATGCCCAGTTCGATACCGCCTGGGATCCGTTGAGCGAAGCCGGACGAGGCACGAACTTCAACCCGGTGGACGCACCGTTCGAGAACAGCACGGATGTGGACACCGTCGATCAATACGCCGCGGTTATCAAGGGGTTGACTTACGTTTCCGGCAAACTGACGATCAAAGCCAATCTCGCGGCAGAATGTGCCTTCGACGGCTCGGTCGTGTGCGGGTCGATCGAACTCGAAAATACGGGCGATGCGAGGTTTTCCTACCGTCCCACGCACTTCGACTTTCCGCCGCCTGGTTTTGCTACAGGCAACAAGCTGCAGGTTGTTCCCGGAACCTGGGAACGGGCCGCACTGCCGTAGGCGGTGAGGCGGCTGACGTCGCAAATCGTCAACACGCCACGTTGCGATTTGGCAACAGCACCGTCACTTCAACGGGCGTCGAACATCGCCCCACGATGAATCGCTCCAAGTCCGTTTTCGCCTGCTTCTCTCGCATGGTTTGGCCAACGCAGAGCACATCGGCATGACCATGTCGGCCGTCAGACCGGTCGCGGCATTCGAGTTGCATCAGCGGCGAGGAACTCTTTCCTCTCGCGAGCATTGCCATGTGGTTTCGATTCGCCCTGAGCCTTGTCTGTCTGGCCAACGGATCGATCACGTTCGCAGCGTCCCCGGAGGACGTCACCGCGCTGGTGAATCAGCACGTCGAGCTGTTACTGGAAGACGGACGACGGCCGCGCGGGTTATTGTCTCCGCAATCCAGCGAGGAATGGATCGTCCTGCAAGCCGAGCTTCCGGACATCGTGCTGAATAGCCGCTTTGCGCTGCGGTCCGTGCGACAGGTCGAACCGGTGACCGGCCCGCGCTCTCCCGAACCCGAGCTCACCCTCCCGCCTGCGCCGAACGAGAACCTGCCGCTTTTCACGCCGCCGTTTTCTGCGCCGTTCGAGAATCCATTCCCGTGCAACATTCCCACGTGCGCACCGCAGCCGTTTCCGTGCCTTCAGCCGATGTCCCTCTTCCCAGCCGTCGACCGACTGAACGCACCGCGTTCGCTTCAGATCGAGACGCGTCTGGCGAACTGGAACGCGGATCCTGAGATGGACGGCCTGCTGATGCGCGTCACGCCGCTGGACGCCTGGGGGCAAGTGGTCGCCACCGATGGCCATCTTGATGTCGAACTGGTGACAGAGACGCGTCTCGCCACCGGCGGTCGCACGGTTTCTCGCGCTGATCCGTTCGCCGTCAGCGAACGATGGTCCGTGCCCGTGCAGGCGATCAACTTCGAAGCCGACGGCGTAACGGTCCAACTTCCGTTTCGGCGAATCAACCCGGAATGGAATTACGACATTGCCCCCGATGCGCTGGTGCTAGCTCGACTGCGTGTGCCCACGGCGGGAACGTTCGAAGCCCGTGACTCTCAAGTGACGCTACGCCGCACCAGCCGCTTCCGCGATGATCTGTTCCTTCGTTATGGGCCGCGATGATCCCCATTCGTCGTGTTGAATCGTCCCCTCAGCGCGCACGCTGCGCGGAGTTCGACCAAAATCGATGCCCGAGCGTCAGTCAAAGCCCGCAGGAACCGCTGGCACACTGATTGCGTCTGACAGCTTCGTCACGTTTGAGCCTCTCTAACGTTTACGGAGCAAATCATGGCTACGAAAAAGAATAAGATGGATGACGATCGCGACCCGATCACCGGTACCCCGGGTGCCCATCCGGTCGCGACTGGTGTGGGAACGACGTTAGGCGGTGCCGCAGCTGGTGCGGCGGGCGGCGCGATTGGCGGCCCGGTCGGCGCGGCTATCGGCGCCGTCGTCGGTGGTGTCGTCGGCGGCGCTACCGGCGCGATGGTCGGTGAAGACCTGGATCGTGAAGAGGATACGTACTGGCGTGAAAACTACCGCCATCGACCGTATTACTCCGACGACCTGTCCTATGATAAGATCGCGCCGGCCTATCGTTACGGCTGGGAATCGCGTGCCCGCCTCGGCGAACAGTCTTTTGACGACGCCGAAGACGTTCTGTCCGCGGGCTGGAACGAAACCAAGAATGAAGTGAGTCTCGGCTGGGAACAGGCGCGCGAAGCGATTCGCGATTCGTGGAACCACGCCGATGAACGCTATCGGCGCGTGCCTCGGTAAGACCCGCCGTCTGCTTCACGCGGAACGATCACGAAGCACCGCAGTCCTTTCGACTGCGGTGCTTTTTTATTGATGGTTAAGTTTCTACGAATCCGCTGGAAAGCATCAATCGCCACTTGAACGAATGAGTGCACCTGACTACCCTGACGAAACTGTCAGTGTGTCCAGTCGGCAAGTCTGCAGCCAACACGATCAGGAAAATCCCCATGCGCTCAACGTGGGTTAGCTTGCTTCGTCAGTTCTGGTCTCGTTCTTGTGGATTGAAGATGCGGCATACGCCGCTGCGACGGCGCCGAGCCGGTCGCATCCCGCGAGTGGAAACCTTTGAATCCCGCGTCCTGCTGGCGGGAACGCCGACACTCACCGTCATCTTGAGTGCGGCGACAACGACAGAAGCACCGTTCAATAATGGTGTCCCGGGAACAGTGCAGCGATCCGACACGGATCTTTCCCAAGCGTTGACCGTTAATCTCATCAGCAGTGATCCGACGGAAGCGCAGGTGCCGAATTCGGTCACGATTCCCGCCGGATCCGCGACCGCGAACTTTCTGGTGCGGACCCTCGACGATCAACTCCTTGACGGCACGCAGACGCTTCAAATCACCGCGACTGCGCCGGGCTTTGTGTATTCGTCGACAACTTCCGCTCCCGCCGGTTTGGATACGACGTTCGGAGCCAGCGGATATTCCGGGGCGACATCGTCCCTGTCGTCGTCCAACGCGATCCCGGATGTCATCGTCCAGCCCGATGGTGCGATTCTGACACTCGCGCAGGCACCAAGCCCGGAAAACAGCTGGCGGTTGACGCGAAAGCTTTCCAACGGCAACAGCGATCTGGCGTTCGGTTCCTCCGGCGTCGTAACCACGACGTTCTCGAACGCGTCGCGGGCGACGCCCACCTCGCTCGCACTCCAGCCCGACGGAAAGATCATCGCCGTTGGTTTCGTGTCCGGCGGAACGACGATCTGGGATGATCTCACCGTCGTGCGCTACAACGCGAATGGCTCGCTCGACACCACATTCGGGACCGGCGGTATCACGCGCCTCGAACGGGCGACGCACACCAACATTAATGACATTGTGCTTCTCTCCGACGGGTCGCTGCTTCTCGCCGGGGCAGAGGGGAACAGCACGCTGCTCGCGAAGATGACATCCAGCGGTGCGCTCGATCCAACATTCGGCAGCGGCGGCGTCGTACTGACCGCACAGCCGGGGATGAACTACGCGCAATTCCGCTCGGTGTTCCTGCAGAGCGACGGCCGCATCATTGTCGGCGGAACGGGTACGCCGCTGAATTCGAACTACTCGATGTTCATCGCCGCGCGTTACCTGGCGAATGGGACCGTCGACAACAGCTTCAGCGGTGACGGCTTCCAATCGATTGACACCAATCCGAGCGGCGATTCGTACACCGCCGTTCGCAGCGCCGCGCTGCAGGCCGACGGCAAATTCCTCCTCGTCGGCTACGACGGCCCGGTCACCACGGGGAATGAAAACTGGGCGATTGTCCGGCTTAACACGGATGGTTCACTCGACACGTCCTTCAGCGGCGACGGTCTCGCAACACTCGACTTCAACGGACTTTCAGATTACGCGAACGACGTCGTCCTGCAACCCGACGGGCGCATCCTGGTGATGGGTGGAGCATTCGTGTCGGGCAACGGTCGTGATCTGGGATTCGCGCGGTTTCACACCGATGGAACGCTCGACACCTCATTCGACGGCGACGGCAAGCTGATTCTGCCCAACTGGGCCAACACCATCTGGGAAGAAGTCCAGGCCGGTGAACTGACCAGCGCGGGACAACTGGTCTTTTTCGCCGGATACAACAGCGACATGCGCGTCGGCCGGTTGAACGTCAACGCCACATTGCCAGCCCGCGATGTCCTCAGCGTCACGGATTATGAAACGCTGACGGTGACGATCAATCAGTCGCTCGTCGCGGAAGGCTCCGGATCGATCACTGGTACCGTTTCCCGCAGCAACACCAGCGATCTCTTCGCCGCCCTGACCGTTTCGCTTCTCAGCAC
>DASRYX010000750.1:0-10233 GCA_035686985.1 Planctomycetaceae bacterium
GCTAACTGCACCATCTCATATCGCTGTCGCCCCGGCGTGCGGCCACCGGGCGGTTTGTGAGGCGGTTCGCCCGTGGGAATGAACCAGACGCCGTCGAGCTGCAACTGCTCCCGGCATTGTTCCGCCAGCACGAGATGTCCGACGTGAATGGGATCGAATGTGCCGCCGAAAATTCCGATCCGCATGCTAGGCACCCAATCCCGCGAGCGGCGTCTCGGCGTCACCGAAGGAACGCAGCGGCAGCTTCATCTTCTGAGCCAGGGACAGGTACAAGCTACAGAGCTTGCGGTTCTCCTCGTCTTGATCGGTGAAATCAAGAACGCGACCGGTGGCAAGTGTGCCGCCGAGTCCGCCGACGAGCAGAAGCGGCAGTTTCGTTGAGTCATGCCGGCTGCCCGACCACATGTTCGACACGAACATCAGGCAGGCGTTATCGAGGACCGTTCTCGCGCCTTCGGGCATGGCTTCCAACCGCTGCGCGAGATGGGCCAGCTGCTGCACGTGATACCGCGAGATGCGTTCATAGGCGTCGGAAAGATCATCGTGCGAAGCCGGGTGGTGAGCGGTGCGCACATCCAGAAACGGGTAGATCAGTCCTGACAGATCGCGACTGAGCAGCAATGTCGCCACGCGGGTTTTATCCGTCTGGAAAGCCAGCGCGATGATGTCCGTCATCAGCCGCATGTGATCACGCAGGTCTTCCGGGAGACCGTTGTCAGGGCGGTCCATACTCCACAGCGGCTTGCCGCGCTGGTCTGCTCGTTCTGTTGCGCGCGTCTGCTCGGACCGGACGCGTGTGATCTGCCGTTCCACATCGCGAACGCTGGCAAAGTACTCGTTCAGCTTCGCGCGATCGGCGACACTCACCTGCCGCTTCACCGATTCGGCGTGCTCTTTCACACGATCCAGAATGCTCTTGGCCCGCTGGCTTCCCTGATTATCGAAGAGACTGTCAAATGCCAGCGACGGATAAACTTCCATCGGCACGGGCGAGTTCGCATCGAGCCACGAAATGTGCGAACTGTACGCCATCGAAAAATTGGTCTCGTGATAGCCGGTGATCGGCTGTTCGCACCCCAGCACCAGGCTCGGCACCGCGGTCTCTTCAGCGGCGTGCTGAGCGAAGACCTGGTCGATGCTGATGCCGCCGCGGAGGACGGCTCCTTTCTGCAACGCCGCGCCGGAGAGAATGTTGCCGGTCTGTCCCGGGTGGATCCCCACACCGGTCGCCTGCTTGTTGAACAGGCCAAGGATCACATTCAGCTTGGTTTTCACGGGATCGAGCGGCGTGAGACTCTTGCTCAACTCCATGTCGCTGCCCGAGCCCTTGGCCCACCAGTGATCGGAGTTGATCCCGTTGCCCATAAAAAGCGCGGCGAACCGCTGCGGAATGTGCGACTCACTTGCTTCTTCAGTGCCCCAGACCGGCACTGATTCCAGCCACGGGAGCGCCATCGCGACGCCCGCGCCCTGCAACAACAGCCGTCGTGAGAATCGTGATCGTGATTTGCGCATGCTCACTTCCCAACGCCCTCGGAACGGGAACCCGCATTCTAATGCCGTCGTTCGCCGTCCGATATCGCAATCTTCATGAAGAGGTAGGGCGAAGCTCCTGCTGAGCCGCGACGGGGCAACACGCTCTTTAGCACCGCGGCTCAGCGGGAGCTTCGCCCTCCCGTCGGTCAATCACGCCGTTCGCTGTCACCACGTTTGCGCCGGAATTGCGGGCTGGTGACGATCGTTTCGATCACCTGACCGATGGAACCTTGCCCCGACTGGTCCTGCGAGCGAAGCATCGCGAGCAGTTTTTTATCCGACAGGATCAGACTGCGGCCGAGCGCGAACGCCACCAATTGGCGGTGAAACGTGTCGGTGAAATCGCGCTGCCGCACATTGCGGAGATACTCCCGCAAGCCTGTCAGTCCGGAACGGGTCACGCCATCGGGGAACTCGGCCTCTGTGTTGACCGGCTTGCCGCCGAGGTCACGCGCCCGGCGTTCCCCGATCGGGCCGTAGTCCTCGAAGACGAGACCGACGGCGTCAAACCGTTGATGACATCCCGCACACGCGGCGTGATCCCGATGGCGCGCGAGCAACTGGGCAAGCGTGAGATCGCCGAACTCCGCTTCGTCTTTCGGCAGTTCCGGAACGGATGGCGGCGGGGGCGGGATCTGTTCGCCGAGCATGCGACGCACCACCCAATAGCCGCGCTGCACCGGACTCGTCCGCAGCCCCGGCGAGTTCTTCGTAAGAAAGACCGCCATCGGCAGCAGCCCACCCCGACCTGATCGCGAAGCGTGATCGACCCGCACCCATTCGTGCGGACCGGGCGTGACGTCCATGCCGTAGTGCTTGGCCAAGGTGGCGTTGACGAACGTGTGGTCGGCGTCCCATAGCTCCCGCACAGAGCCATCGCGTTGCAGCAGGTCGATGAAGAACCGCACGGGCTCCTCCGCCATCGCCGCGCGCAGCTCATTCGTGAACGCGGGAAATCGCTCGCGATCGACTCCCGTGTGATCTTCAAACCGTCGGAAGCCGAGCCAGTTGCCGAGGAACTCCCGCGCGAGGCCCCGCGCCTTCGGATCGCGCAGCATCCGTCGCGTCTGTGCGATCAGCACCGCGGGATCAGACAATGTATGATCGGCCGCTCGCGAGAGGAGTTCCTCATCAGGAAGGCTCGACCAGAGGAAAAAACTCAGCCGGCTGGCCAGTTCAATGTCGGACAACGGTTGAATCGCGCTGTCGTCACTGGCCAGATCAAACCGGTAACTGAAATGCGGCGACAGCAGAATCGTGGCGAAGGTGTCGCGTACAGCGTCTTCATGACTCAATCCCGATTGCCGCGATGATTCGTAAAACGCTCGCCATTCGGCTTGTTCCTCAACTGTCAACGGGCGGCGATAGGCCCGCTCGGCGAGTTTCAGCAACGCTGCGAGATGAATGGGCTCGGCGTCGCGCTGCGCCTGTTCGATCCAGCGGAACTCGGCGGACATCCGCGTGAAGTAATCTTCAATGGCGTGGAGAACTTCGTCACTGGCTTCGAGCGTTTTCGCCTTCGCGATGTAGGCATCCCGCATGCGATCCATCATGGGAGCGGTGGTGACGGATTTGTCCTCCGGCCGTGCGAAATCAAAGTCGGGCCCCCCGGCAAACCGCGGCGGCTCGGCGCGCTCGAAGAACAGAAAGTCCTTGTACTGCCGGATCGGTGCGAGCGTGATGAAGTTGAGTTCCTGCCACAACGCGTCAATTTCTTCGCGCTCGGCGTCGGCGAGAACGAGTTCGCACAGCGGTGCGTCATCACGGAAGTATCCCTGCATCAGATGGAAGCCGGCAGTGAGCAATCGCACCTCGGCACCGAGGTTCGCATCGGCATAATGCCCGCGACTGGTGATGGCGAAGGCGTCCGGAAACACGCGACAGAACTCGCGTCGTGCTTCATCGAGTGCCGGATCACCGGAACTACCGGCATAACGCCTGCGTTGTTCGGCCTGTTGGCGGTTCCACCATAACACCAGTGGCTGGCTGCCGTCGGATTGTCCCCGCAGGTGAAGTTTTTCCACTTTGACTGCGAGCGCCTTCCGACGGGCGATGATTGTTTCCCGCCACTCTTCGGCCGTCTTTCGCCGTTCGCTGATGGTGCCACCGAGTGATCCCCCATTCCACTCGCGCTGCAGATCCGCCAATGGTCCAACCGCCACCGGCGTTTCCAGCGCCGTCCAGATCGTCTGCAGATACTTCGCGCTCAACTGTCGTTCCGCTGCGATCTCGGCAAGTGTGCGTTCCGGCGGTCGCCGCTGCTTCAGTTCGATCGCCGCTTGAAAGTAATCCGCGAGATCGATGCGGTGGCGATCGTAGAAATCGACGATCCGCTGCACACAGAACTTGTCACGATCGGTTTCCGAGATCATCGGATACGGTGAAAAGCTGAGCCCGCGCGGCTGAAAGGTGAGATGTTCCGCGACCTTCCGTGCAGCTTCGAGATACTTTTTGAACAGCGCTGGCGACATCGTCAACGACTCGCCGGAATTATCGAACCCCGCTGCGTTCGCCGGGTCGACAGGAAATTCGCGCGTCGGCCGCAGATCGAAGCCGGTGAGATCGCGGATGGCGTTGTCGTACTCCGCGTGACTGAGTCGCCGCGCGAGCACCGGACCGGGGTCACCGGCGTGCTGTTCGGCCTCCGCATCGTGTCGGGCTTTGATCCAGGTGATGACCACCTCGCGCTCGCGGTCGGTCGGCTGCGGCGATTTGTCCGGCGGCATCTCCTTGGCGGTCAATCGCTGGACGACCATTTCCCACACCTGATGGTGGCGAACGACGGACTCCGCCGAAGACTCCGCACTCAGGTCAAGTTTCGCCGCGGGGTCATCCGCACCGTGGCAATCGAGGCAGTATCGCTTCACGAACGGCTGAACGGCTTGCTCAAACGGCGGAAGATCCGCGGCTTCCAGCGGCAGAGCAACGAGAAAGAAGAGGACAAATCCGAACAGAGTTGAATTCTTGTCCGGCAACGCTGGTGAGCACGACTCCATCGGTTGCCACCTGTTGGAATGTCCCGGCGAAAAAGGCATTTTATCGGGGCAACGCTGCTGCGGCAATCAGCCTCAGTGGCCATGTCTCCGCAGATACGCCTTGGCCGAGTCCGCCATCGTCACCAGGGCCGCTCCCATCATGATGGCGTCTTTGACCACGAGCCGGCCGGCCCCGCTCAAGTAGGGAAATCCGTGCTGAGCATCGCCAAGCGCCGGCACCCAGCACTCCGGGGTCGTGATCAGGAACGACAACGTAACGAACGACATCACAAAGACAAGAAAGCTTCCCACCGTTGCGACCTGCGGTAACCACGGATGCAGACAGAGCAGCAGTCCGTACAACACAATCACGGTCCCCAATCCGTAGGCGAATTCATATGTTCTATTCGCTTCATGCCACGAGCGGTTCTCCGGCACGAGCTTGCCTTCAGGGTTCTTGTGGTCCATGTAGTTCCCCGGGTCGGCATAGAAGAAACTCATGAACGGACTGTTGGCGACGAAGGGCACGATGCCATCGGCTTCATAGCGAAAGGCTTTCAGCCCGCCGATCCAGAGCAGCACGATGATCAAGCCGACTCGTGTCACGGCCACACCCACTCTGTCCATCCGTGACGCCAGCTCAAACAACTTTTGGATACCCATGTTTCGTCCCCCGTGTTGATCAGGAGCGGCGAGTCTGTCTGTTCGCCCACCGCATGGATTAAGTATCGGTTGCGGCAGCCGAACGCAGAATGGGCGCATGGCTCGAAGACATGGACAGATTGCTCCCGCCGCGGATTTCCGTCTCAAATTCGCGGAAGAACGTCGGCGAATGTCCGGTGGCTTTCTTGAAGAGACGGCTGAAATAGAGCTCGTCCGCGAAGCCCAACTCGCGGGCAATGTCTTTCACTGGCCTCAGCGTATGAAGCAGTTGCCACTTGGCGTGGATCAGGAACCGGTTGCGAATGAGGTCGGTCACGGTGGTGCCCAAGTGGTCGCGCACGATCCGGCCGAGCGTCTTCGCCGTCACATGCAACTTCTGGGCGTAGTCGGCGGGGGCGTGTTGCGTGCGGTAGTTCTGCTCGATGAGATCCCGCAATTCCGCCAACAGCGGATGCCGCAAATCCGCTCCCGGTCCGCAGGTGGATGTCACGGTCTTCCGCCGCGTGGCCAGGACGAGGAGAACCTTCAGATGAGCCAGCATGACTTCGCTGTAGGCCAGTTCGCGCGCCGTCTGTTCCGATCGGATCCGCTCGACGAGGCCTACAACCTCGGCCATTGCCGGTGCATCTAGCGTAACCACCGGAACTCCGAACGGGTCGTTGAACAGCACGCCGCTGCAGCCCACTTCGGCGTGAAATGTTTCGACACACAAAAAGTTCGCGTGGAACTGCAGCACTTCGCCGCGCACCGGCTTGTCGCATTCCAACCGAATGTGCTGATACGGCACGAAGAACAGCAACGAGGCCGGACCAAAAGAAAACGATGAAGCATCCGCCCAGAATGTCCCGGAACCCGCTTCGATCAGGTAGACCGCAAAGTAGTTCGTGCGGACCGGTTCATAGGGCTTGCGGCCCACACAGAGACTCTCCGTGCGGATCGCCTGATCGCCGCGACGGGGATCGTACAAGTTCTCGATTGGGGAACTTTCCGCTTTCATCACGTCGGGGAGCCCAGCGGCAATAAAAAAACTGACCAGCTTCCGATCGGGAAAGCATGGTCAGTTGAAGTGTCAATCGGCGAGTCGCAGCTTCGGATCAGCGATCGATTTCGCCCATCACGATGTCGAGCGAGCCGACGATGGCGGGAATATCGGCGATCAGTACGCCCTGGCAGAGCGGACCGGCAACTGAGAGGTTACAGAAGCAGGAACTCTTCGCCCGAGCGCGGAACGGTTCTGCGTCGCCGTCGCCAACGACATAGAAGCCCATCTGTCCGCGGGGGGCTTCAGTTTCAAGATACGCTTCGTCGACAGGCAACTTCGTGCCCATGCGGAACGGGACGCGATAGTCGCCCTTGGCCGTCGGGTACTTGTCCATCGCCTGACGCACCAGCTTGATCGCCTGCACGACCTCCATCATGCGGACATAGAACCGGCACCAGTTGTCGCCGAGGATGGCTTCGCTCGGCGCGTCTTTGAACGGTGCGACAGGGACTTCGTAGTCGTAGCCCTGGTACATCCGCGTGTAGATCGGTTCGCCGTCGCGACGCAGGTCGTGATCGACGCCGCTACCGCGGAGCACCGGACCGGTGCAGCCGTAATTGATCGCCATTTCGCGGGGCATGACACCAATGCCGGCGGTCCGCTTGATGAAAATCGCATTGCGGGTGAGGAGCGTGTGGTACTCCTTGATTCGCGGCGTCATCCAGTCGAGGAACATCGTGCAGGCGTCAATCCACGACAGTTGCATGTCGGGTCGACGGCCGGTGAGTTGCGCCAGACCGGGCGGAATGGTGATCTTTTCCGGAAGATCATGCGTCGCACCGCCGGGGGTGATGTAGCTGTAGGTGAGCCGCGCGCCGCAGACTTCTTCGAAGAGGTCGAGGATGATTTCGCGTTCGCGGAAGGCGTAGAGGAACGGGCTGAAACTGCCCAGGTCGAGACCATACGCGCCCATGCCGACAAGATGGCTGGCGACGCGGCCGAGTTCGGAGATAATGACGCGCAGGACCATCGCCTTCTCGGGCACTTCGATCCCCATCAGCTTTTCGATGGTGAGCGCGAACCCGAGGTTCATGTTCATCGCCGCCAGATAATCCATCCGGTCGGTGTAGGGGATCCATTGCGGCGGCGACAGGTTCTCGCCGATCTTCTCCGCGCAGCGATGCAGGTAGCCGATGTATGGGGTGACTTCGTGAATCACTTCGCCGTCGGTGCGCAGCAGCAGTCGCAACACGCCGTGCGTGCTGGGGTGCTGCGGTCCCATGTTGACGAGCATTTCGTCCGTGCGGACGTCGAATTCGATGATGCGCGGGTCTTCGAGTTGCATGGACGAGGGTCCGTGGTCAGTTGTCCGGGGTCAGTCGCTTACGAATCGGAGGATTCGGACTATTTGCCGCGGATGCCGTGGTATTCGAGGGGAAACGCGTAGTCTTTCCGCAACGGGTGCCCTTCCCAGTCTTCCGGGCAGAGGATGCGGCGGAGATTCGGGTGATTCGTGAAGGTGATGCCGACGAGATCGAAGGCTTCGCGCTCATGCCAGTCGGCAATCGCCCAGACATGCGAGACCGATGGCACTTCGGGCAGTTCGCCGACGACGTCATTCTTCCAGCGGGAGACCTTCACCTTCAGCTTGCACCAGTGCTTGTGCGTGTAGCTGTAAAGGTGATAGACGACTTCTACGTGCGGACTGCAGGGGTTCTTTTTCTTCGCGTCGGTTTCGAGATAATCGGCCCCACACAGATCGTTGAGGGCGTCGAACTCGGTACGGGGATCATCGTGCAGGAATTCGCACACCGCGGCGATCTGGTTCGCAGCGACTTCGATCCAGGGGTCTTTCGTGGCTTCATTCACCGCGAGAATGACCGTGTCCCCGAAGCGTTCGAGCAACAGGGCATGAACTTCAGCAACCCGCATGTTTTTCTCTTGGTCCTGTGTGCCACTGGCATTGCCAGTGCCCTCGGTCGTCGGTGATCAGAGCAAGCCGTGCGCGATCTGGGGAATCAACTGACCGTGACGGGCGCAGAAGCTGGTGCCGGACGTGTCGCCGGAATGAGCGTCGTCCTCGGACGGGCGATCTTTGCCTGCTGCGTGACAGCCCGCACCCAATCGAGGTCGCCGCGCTTCCAGACGTAGGCAAACCCGAGCATCAGGATCGCAAAAAAGAACAGCACATCCGTCAGCGCCACCCAACCGAGCGTCAACGCGGCATCGCTCGAAATGGCATTCGCGGCGGTGATCGATCCGGCCGGAGCCGACAGCAACCGTTCCGTCAGCGCGATCCGCTCGGTGTCTGCGAGGCGAGTGTCGGCGAGCTGCATCGTGCCCCCGAAAATCGCCGTCCACGGGAAAAAGAAGACGAGCTCCACGTCGAACACAATGAAGAGCAGCGCGACCACATAAAACCGCAGATCGAACTGAATGTAGCTGGAGCCGATCGTGGGCTCTCCGCACTCATACGCGGCGTCTTTTTCCTGCGAAGGTGCCCCGGTGGGGCGGACCAATCGGCCCAGGAGCAGCGGCAGAATCAGAAAGCCAACCGCGACCGCGGTGAAGATCAGAAAGTGGCCAACCAGATCTGTCATGTCGACTCGAGTTCCTGCAAACCGGCGGGCAACGCCGGATCATGATTTACACAGCGTGATCAGCCGGGCGGGTGCCGGTCGGCGGAAGGGGCTGACGATTGGTTACGGCGACATCGGCCCGGTGCCAGAACGCCACTTCCGGCTCCCCGAGCTTCCAGCAGAGAAACGCGGGAGTGCCATCCATGAGCGTGGGAAAATCGACGAGCCCGTCGGACGGATCTTTGAGCGCCACACCAAGATCCGCCAACTCGTCGACGAACGCCTGAAGCCGCTCGACGTCTTTTTCCAGACCCTGACGGATCTGGTCGACCTCTTCGCGGTAAGGGTCGTCATCGCGCTTGGACTGCTTCGGGCGACGCTTGCGGAGCGATTCCAACCGCTCTTTCCGCTCGCTGACATCCCGGTAGAGCGCGACGATGTCGGCGACAATGGCTTTCACCAGCGGGAGCGTACGATTCGCTCCGGCGACGGTGAACTCCTGGGGGGGCGCAATTTGCGTTTTCATGACCAACTTTCCGCCCTCGCGAACTTCGTCAACGGATTCGACGGCCTGGCGATTCCATTCTCGCTGCGATCGAATCCCCTCTCTGTCGGACTAATGCTCTTCGCTGCCGGAGAACTGGAAGGGACTCGGCTCCCCCTTCACCCAGACCGGCTCATACAGGACTTTCGACTCGGCAACAACTGTCGGGTTCAACGTCGCCTGACCCCACGCCACTTCCAGCGGCAGCTTGGCATAGTCGACGATGCACCCGTCGCGGCTGTAGCAGCTCAGGTCGTGATTCGATCCCATAAAGATGCAGTCGACGGGACAAGGTTCGACACACAACGCGCAGAACATGCATTTTGTGTAGTCGATCGTGAACCCGTTGACACGGAAGCCCTTGCCGACCGGGCTCTTTTCTTTTTCGATGTAGATACAGTCGACCGGACAGGCGGCTGCACACTTTTCGCAACCGATACAGGTCGTCAGATCGAAGCGGTGAAAGCCGCGGTACCGGGCCTTCACCGGAACGGGAACTTCCGGATACTCATAGACTTCGGTGAACGTTTTGCGTTTGTATGTCCAGAGCATGGTTCGCAGCGTCACCCACATCCCGGTGATCAGGGTGGATACCGCCAGCCAGACGTTCCGAATCCAGGCGATCATCAATGGTCTCAATCAGGATGGACTGCGGATGACTTGGGTCAGGCCGCGCGGGAGTGCGTACCAGTTTGCGTCCCCACTTGGGATTATAGGGTGCCCCCCCGGTGACGCAAGCGACCCGCCCGCGCGGACTCAATTCATTCCCGAAAGTGAGCGGGTCTTCGCGGTAAACCGCGACAGCAAGTCGGCAACGGCTCCGGAGGCGAGGACTTCGCGGGCTTGCAGCACCCCTTCGGCGGGCGTGCTGACTCGTCCAGCGGCAAGGAGGGCGGCCGCGGCGTTGGCGAGCACAATGTCGCACGCCGGTCCCCGAGCACCCGAAAAGACGCG
>DASRYX010000751.1:0-6331 GCA_035686985.1 Planctomycetaceae bacterium
ATATGCGGTTCATGACGGCGGAGACCTCGCACCAGTTCTCCGTGAACATCAGCGTCACTCGCCAGCCGCAGCATTCTCAGCTTCCACGGCGGCGCGTCGAGCCAGCAATTCCGCTCTCGAAATCTTTGGCTGTGCCTCCTCGATCTTTCTCTGCAATCTATCTGCTGCTGCGGATCGTTCCGTCAGGTATTGCTCCACTTCTTGGCGATGACGAAGGTAGTAGGCGATCACCGCATGAACGTCGGCCAGATCCAGCGTGTCGAAGGCTCGTACCAAGTCTTCCGGTGTCATTCCGTTGTTGTATTGATTGATCACAACATCGAGCGTCACCCGAGTCTTGCCCACCCGAATGGTGCCAGAGTCATCTTCTCGAAGCGGCGGTGCTTCAACCAGCAGAGCTAATGACACGTCGGTACTCCATAGACATTCTGGAACTGCAAGACAGAATCATCGACGGAAGGTGGCCAAAAACGCGCTGCGTTGGCCGTGGGTGGTCCACTGGTTTTCGAGGCCGTCGCCGGTGTAGCTGAGGGTTTTGGAGAACGCGGGGGTGAAGTCGCTGACTTTGTTCAGCGGCTGGTAATAGACCATTTCGTTGGTGCAGACGCAGTCCCCTTTAGCGAGGGCGCGAGTTTCAATCTTCGCGATGTCCCCGGCGACGAAGACGCCCTTCCCCGCGAGATGATCGTTGTCGAGCTTCAGCGCCACTGGCTTCACCAGCCGGATATGCTGCGTGTAATGCTTCGCCGTATCACGCACGAAGGCTTCGAGTGCGGTCCGTTGGGCGGCGTCGGCCTTTTCGTCGACAAGAATCACCGACGTAATCTTGCCGGCTTTCATCTTGAAGACGCCGGTGTCACCCATCGTGTTTTCGGAGTTCGCAATCACGGCGACGGAGAGCCCGGCGAGCTCGACGCCGTTCCATTGCCCCTGTTCGACGCGCCACGCCATTACGGCTTCGCGGCCGGAGAGTCCCATTTCCCCGTTGGCAAAGCACGGGCCAGTGTAGACATCGCATGTCCGGGCTTCGATGTATTCCCCAGCAATCTGCGTTCCGGCGACAGCCATGACCGGACAGAAGGCGAGCCCGCCCAGAAGGATTGAGAATCGACGCATTATTAGTCTCCCGATCAAGATCGCCGCACGGGCAAGAGTTTCCGATCAATTCAGTGTCAAACGCACACCGTGCAGTGTCAAGACGATCTGTCCCGCGACTATGACGGGAAGCCTGCCCCGGAAGTGATCAAAAGAACACATATCATGATGTCGCAGGTTTCCCCGTCGTCACGAACGGAGGGGTTCCGCAAACTTCAATCGCCGTGGGCGGATCGACCGTTCCGTTTGCCCGCCCCGCCGGGTAGATTGACGGAGCCGGGAGAAATTCCTCCAGCGGGCCGCCGACCCGATGACGTAGGTGCAGTATCGCTTTGCCGTGGCGTTGTCCTCATCAATTGATTCGGGTGTGATTGACACGAGGTTGGATGTATGTCGGGATTCGTTGAGGTTTTAAGAGAACTCTTCCGCTCGGCGCTCTCGGCGACCTGGGCTCCGGTGAACGCCGTGGCGCTCCTTGCCGTCATCGGGCTGATGGTCTTCTGCTACACGACTCGGGCCGGTGTCATCGCCCGCGCGACCACGAAAGAAGCCGTCCGGCAGCCGATTTTTCTGCTCGCGCTCGCCGTCGCCGTCATCATTCTCGTGCTTAACACGTTCCTGCCGTTCTTCTCGCTCGGCGATGACGTGAAAATGCTGAAGGATTGCGGCTTGGCGACGATGCTCATCGCCGGGATCCTGATTTCGATCTGGACCGCCAGCACCAGCATTGCTGACGAAATCGAAGGCAAGACCGCGATGACGCTGCTGTCGAAGCCGGTGAACCGCCGCCAGTTCGTGCTGGGCAAGTACGTCGGCATCATGCAGGCCGTGCTGTGGTTCATGATTCCCGCGTCGCTGGTGTTCCTGTATCTGGTCTATTTCAAAGTCGGTTACGACGCGAAGGAAAGCAGCCTCGATCCGCCGACGATTGCGGCCAAACTGAGCGAGATGATTCAGATCGTTCCCGGTCTGCTGCTGATTTTCCTGGAGATTTCGGTGCTGACGGCGCTCAGCGTCGCGATTTCGACCCGCATGCCGATGGTGGTTAACCTCACGACGATGCTGGCGATTTTCGTCGTCGGCCATCTCACGCCGATTCTTGTGCAATCGGGCGATCTGCGGGAACGGCGGCTGGAGCCGGTCGAGTTCGTAGCGAAGCTGATTGCAACGGTGCTGCCGTCGCTGGAACTGTTCAACACTCAGGCGGCGGTGGCGACGAAGGTCCTTGTCCCGCCGGTCTATCTCGGACAGATGACGTTGTACACGGTCTGTTACGCGGCCGTGGCGATCCTGCTGGCGTTCATTTTATTTGAAGATCGGGACCTCGCCTGATTCCGCTGTGGGCGGGATGAACAGGCGAGTGTGCGGCAAGGAGGAGACCGACTCGCGGGAGGCGAGGGAGAGACACCGTGGCCGCTGCAACGCAAGATGCCTTCGAGCGGACCTATTCCCGCCGGGAATGGTCCACAGGACTCGGGCGCACGGCGTGGATCTGGTCGATCATCAGTGCGATTCTTCTCGCGCTGCTGCTGCTTCAGCTCGCTCTGCTGATTGCAGTACTGGTGGATCGCGGCCGTCTCGATGTGCGGCTGTCGCACGCGGAAGCGGTCGAATTTGCCCGCGTCACCGGAGTGGAACTCGCCATTCCGGACGCCGTCGAGCCAGCGCAGCCACTGGAGAACGCCGAACCGCCCGTCGAAGCCGCGGCGGTCGTTCCCGAAGCGGAGATTCCGGCGTATTTTGAGAACTCCGGGTTGCTACCCAGTGTCTGGCGGACACGTGACACGTGGTGGGGTCCCAGTCTGGCGTGGATCTTCCGGCACACTCGGTGGCTGCATTCTAATCTGGCCGCCTTGGGAACCGTGCTCGCCGGTCTCGGCATCACCGCGATTCTTCGCCTCTGGACGCTGGCGCACACGCGGCTTGCCTGCCGGACAGCAGCGCTCGAAGTCTCGTCTCGAATGCACCGCCAACTGCACCGTCAGGCATTGAGATTGGGAACCGAAGACCTCGACGGCCGCGGTGTAGAGCAGGCCATCCACCTGTTTACCGACGATGTGGAACGGTTGCGATGCGGCGTCTTCGACTGGGGCTATTGCAGCACGCTCGCGGGCTGTGAGCTCACCGTGCTGGTGATCACGGCCCTCAGTGTCGAAGTGCTCCTCACGGCACAATGGGTGTTGCTGACGATCGTCGGTGGCACCCTGCTGGTCCGTGGACGGCAGCGAGCCGAACAGACGCGGTTGATGGCGACCGATCGGGCGGAGCGCGAACTGCGTGATCTCGGCAGTTCGCTGCGTTGTGCGCGGCTGGTGCGCGGTCAGGGAATGGATCAGATTGAACTCGAACAATTTCAAACGCGGCTGGCCCGGTATGTCGAGCAGGTCCGCGTGCAGAATCGACTGGAAGATGATCCGCTGTGGCTGCGGACCGCGCTGAATGTTGCGCTGACTGTGCTCGCGTCATTCCTGCTGTTCCTGGTCGGCGCGAAAGTGCTGATGGGGGAAATCACCTTGGCCGGGGCCGCCGTGTTTATCACCGCGTATGCGCTGGGATTGAACGCAGCGATTCGGCTGTTCGGCCTGTCTGAGTTGCGACAGAAGGTGAATCTGGCCGCCGATCGCTTGTGGCGTTACCTCGATCAGCTGCCGACCGTCAGCCAGGCGGTGGGAGCACGCTTCCTGCAACCACTGTCGAAGCGCCTGCACGTGGAAAGCGTGACGCTGATGGGCAGCGACAGTAAGCCGTTGCTCGATCGTCTCGACTTGCAACTCACAGCAGGGCGAACGTACGCACTGATCAGTCTCGATCCGCTGGAGCCCCGCGCCTTTGCAGCGCTGCTCTGCCGGTTCGTCGAACCGCAAACCGGTCGGATCCTGTTTGACGGCGAGGACATCGCCTGGAGCACGCTGGAATCATTGCGTGCGGAAACCGTGTTTGTCTCTGCGGACGATGGACCGTGGCCCGGCACCATCGTCGATAACATTCGTGCTGGCCGCGCGAACATCACCATGGCGCAGGTCACCGACGCCGCGAAGGAAGCGCGGGCGCACAACTTCATTTCCCGACTGCCGCAGGGTTATGAGACGCAACTCGGCCCCCGGGAAAACGCGCTCGATGCTGGTCAGCGGTTCCGGCTGGCGCTCGCCCGGGCGTTGTTGTCCAATCCGGCCGTGCTGATCATCGAAGAGCCGGCGGAAGCCCTGGACGATGACACGAAGCAACTGCTGGATGACACCTACGCCCGCATCCGGCAGAACCGCACGATCTTCTTCCTGCCGCGGCGCTTGTCCACGGTGCGGAATGCAGACGAAGTGCTCCTGTTCCGCAAGGGGCGTGTGGAAGCGATGGGCTCGCAGGCCGCGCTGCTGAAAGAGTCCCGGCTCTATCAGCACTGGGAGTATATGAACTTCCACGAATTCCGCCACGACGCGGTCTGACAACGCGCCGCAGAGTTCTTTGCACCTTCTCCTGCGGCCGTGCGCGCCGCCTAGGCAGAGGTGGTGATGAAATCATCGCCGACTTTCGCCGAATGGTCATGGCGGACTGCGGCTACCCGAAGCAGTGTCGGGGTTTGTCCGTAGATTTTGCACGTTCGACGCCCGTTTTTTGGCGAATTGTCGATTTTTCCGGCGTTGGCACCCGCCTTGCTTTACGGTTTCCCTGCTCTGCGACGCTGCGGCTGCTCTCCCGGATTTGTCGCTCGGCCTGACGATCCGCCGCTTCTGCCAAAAGGCTTGGCCATGATGTCTGTACTTGCCGCGCCGCCCGCATTGTCTCTCCAGACCACCCCGTTGGAATATCTGCTGCTGGGCGACCTGCGGCAGTTGCTCGAAGAGCCGGCGAGCCCCGAAACCAGCCAGTGGATCGTCGCCACTCTCGATCATCTGCTCGCTGGACGGCCGCGCATTTCGTCGCCCTATCTCCCCTCGCTGCCGCGCGCCTTGCCGTGGACGCAGGAGCCGGCGGCCTTGCTGCAGCAGAAAGCCGGGCTCTTTGCCAAGCTGCAACGGCTCCGCGACCGGGTGGCCCATCGCGCGCCGTACGCGCTGCTCGCCAATGAGATCCGCTGCGATCTGCGCGAGTGGATGGAAGCGTAATCGGGGCTACTTGGCCCCGGGTAGCTGCACAGTGCGAAACGGCAGATTGTCGTCCCACCGCGTGTAGTAGCACGACTTCACTTCCCACACCGGTTGATCATCCAGCGTCGCGGCGATGGGATACGTCGTCGTCCGCGCCAGCGCGTACCTCCAGCCATTCGTCGGACTCGGTTCCAGCAGGAGCACCGCCTCCGGATCGGTCCCCTGGACAAACACAAACGCGGCGTTGTCGACCGTCGCCTCTGCCGGGGCACGATAAATCGGCTGCGTGAGCAATCGCGTTTCGAACTTATTCTCCCCGATTCCCTTCACCACAAACCGCTCGGCGATGCGTCGCATCTGCGTCAGCCGCAGCGCGCGCTGGCGGTGCGGCGGCTCAACATCCGGAACATCCTTCCATTGAAGGTCTGCCTTCAAGTGATACGTCTCGCCGTTCGGTGCCCCCACCCGCAGCGGGACAGCCGACAGTGAAGTCAATTCCTGTTCGACGCCCAGCGGATAGGGGTAGGTGCTGGCAATCATTTGCGGACGTCCGTCGACCGTCCACAAGAAGACCGCCCCCGCAGCCGTCTCACGGATCGGATTCGTCCAGCTCAGCATTGATGTCTTCTCGAACTGGAGTGGCGTCGCCTTATCCGGATTCTGCTGGACAATTTCGTAAGCCGCGAACTCGGCGACGCGTCGCGCTTGCCAGGCCTTGATCTCATCCGCGGAGTCTTCTTCGCACCGCACCAGACCGGGGCCGGACGCCGCGAGACACAGCATCGCAATTCCACAGGCACGAACACCACACATGGCGGTTCCTCCATCCTCCGTTTGACACCGCGACATTGTAGACATTACGTCTGTCAACCGGAAGTGAATTCGGCAGCGGTGCCCGGTCCAGATCGGTAAGATCTGAAAAGCCACCACCTATGCCTACCGACATTGCCATGAACCGAGTTCCCGCTGCCGCCCGCTGGACACCACCCGGTCGCGGCGCGATTGCGGTCATCCGGGTCGAGCACGCCCCCGCGGACTGGATGAACGACGCCGAACCCGTCTTTCGTTCCCATCGCGAACAACCGTGGAGTGCGTTGCCGGTCGGTCGTCTCATCTACGGTCGCTGGGGGCACTCTTCACCGGAAGATGTCGTT
>DASRYX010000752.1:0-9532 GCA_035686985.1 Planctomycetaceae bacterium
ATCATTGACAATCCCACGGCACCGCTGATGGCAATGGCAATGTCACGGAACAATTGCCCGGCTTCTTCCTGAATGAAGATTACCGGCAAGAAAACCGCGAGGTTGGTCAGCGACGATGTGACGATCGCCCCCCATACTTCCTGGGCGCCTTTCACCGCGGCTTCGAAGGGCGGCTCACCACTCTGGTAACGGGTGTAGATGTTTTCCAGCACCACCACGCCGTTGTCGACGAGCATGCCCACCGCGAACGCGAGACCCGCCAGACTGATCACGTTCAGTGACCGCCCACACAACGCCAGAACGAGAAAGGTGCCGACGATACTCACGGGGATGGGCAAGGCCACGATCAGCGATCCGCGGGCATACCACAGCCCCGTCAGCACGATGAGGGCCAGGCAGACGATGAACCACCATTCGGACCAGTACACCGCCGCCCAGCCGGTGAAAAGAATGAATGGTGCAAACAGCAACGTGCGAATGTTGAGGTGCAGAAAGACCATCAGCACCACCATCGTCAGCGCGCCGCCGAGGAAAATGTTCTCATTCACGAGACCGATGGCGGAGTGGATGTATTCGGTTTCGTCGTAAACCTGAACCAGTTGCAGTCCCTGATGATAAAGAATCTCTTCGTTGAGCCGCCGATTGGCTTCCTTTAGTCCGTCCATCACCGTGAGGACGTTCGCGCCGGTTTCACGCAGGCAGTTCACCGCGATGCTCGACTCGCCGAAGCGGCGCACGAGCCCGTCGGGCTTCTTGTAGCCGCGGCGAACTTCTGCCACGTCGCGAAGATACACGGGGGCGCCGTTGCGAATGGCGAGCAGCTGCGCTTCGACATCGGCGACAGAACGGAATTGACCGAGTGTCCGCACGACCCAACGGCGTTTGCCTTCCCAGAAATCACCGCCGGAAGTGTCGCGATTCTGTGTTCGCAACACGTTTCGCACATCGCCGATGGTGAGTTGCCGGGCGGCGAGCTGCTCGGTATCGACGATCACTTCCAACTGTTCTTCCAGACCGCCAAACACCTGCGAATTCGAGATGCCATCGACGCGTTCAAACGCAGCTTCGATCACGTCTTCGACGAATTTCCGTCGTTGCGTGACATCGATGTCCGGCGGCAAGAGCTCCTTCAACTCGGCATGCTCTTTGGCCGCGTCGCGGAGACGCAGCAATCCCAACCCGACGTTGTGCGAGTTCGAAATCCGCTGGATGACCGGCTTCAGATCAGGGTGCTTCTCCGCGAATTCGGCGAACTGGGCTTTGGAAGGGAGCTTTGAACTGAAAATGAACCACGCGATGGGCTGATCGGACGCGTTCGCCGTCGTGATGACCGGTTGATCGGCGTTTTCGGGATAACTCGGCACCTGCTGCAACCGGGCGTTGACCTTCACCAGGGCCTGTTCCATGTTGGTGCCGACGGTGAACTCGAGCGTGATCTTACCGGACGAATCCATGCTTTCCGACGAAAGCTTGGTGATCCCTTCCACACTTTTCAGCTGCTCTTCCTGCTCCTGAATGATTTCCTGTTCGACTTCCTGCGGGCTCGCGCCGGGCCAGCGAGTTTCGATGGTCAGCGACGGGGTCTGCACCTCGGGGATGAGCTGCATCGGCATGCGATACGCCGCCAGCGAGCCATACATCACCACCAGCAGCACGGCCACCGTCACTTTGACGGGATTGTCCACGCACGACTTGATCAGATTCATCACGGAACCTTTACGGCGAACAAACGAGCCTGACGATGCTGGCGGTTAACCCGGGATGCTCAGGGACGCGTTGTTGCGGCGGAGGCGGCCGGCGTGTCGGTTTCTTCCCGGGTGACACGTACCGGTTGCCCCGGACGCAGCCGCTCGTTGCCGAGAATGACGACGCGATCACCGGCCTCAACTTCGCCCTGGACTTCAATGCGGTTGCCATCGGCGATTCCCAGATCGACACGCACCGGCCGGACGGTTTCCGGCGGTGGGCCTTTCGACGCTTCGGTCGGCGCGGCGGCGGCTTTGCCATTCGCACCCGCCGGAGCCGGCGACATCGGTCCGACGACATACACCACCGGAGAGGGTCCGCCGAAGACAATCGCGTCTTTCGGTACCACGAGCGATTCCCGCGGTTGCCCGACCGGTAACGTCACGCGGGCCACCATCCCGGCTTTCAGTGTCGGGCCGTCCTCACGGATCGTGTTCGTGACTTTCACGAGCACCGGGAACGTTCGCGACTTCAAATCGCCCTGTGGCGAGACATGCTCCACGGCACCGACAAACAGCGGCTGTTTCAACGCGGGGACTTCCACACGCACGGGCATTTTCACGCGAATCGGATCGATCTGCGCATCCAGCACGTGGGCTTCGATTTCGATTTCATCGAGAGCGACGACGGTTGCCACGATTTGCCCGCGCGTGACCCATTCGCCGACTTCCGTCCCTTCCTGAATCACGTATCCGTCGAACGGAGCGATCATGGTGTGCTTGCGCAACTGATCCTGCAGCTGGCTGACGAGTTCCTTCTGCCCATCGAGTTTCGCACGGGCCTGCACAATCTTTTCTGGTCGCGGTCCTTTCACCGCGAGCTGGTGCTCCTGTT
The DNA here is from genome assembly GCA_035686985.1 of Planctomycetaceae bacterium. Classification (GTDB taxonomy): domain Bacteria; phylum Planctomycetota; class Planctomycetia; order Planctomycetales; family Planctomycetaceae; genus DSVQ01. The sequence continues at coordinate 2,581 of DASRYX010000752.1, forward strand.
GGGCGGCGTGCAGGGCGCGTTCGCCGGCGACCGAGCCCGATTCATATTCCTCAAGTTGCTCCTGCGTGATGGTTTGCCCCTGCTTGACGAGCTGGGTCGCACGTTTGAGCCGGCTGGCGGCGAAATCGTTTGCGGCTTTCGCAGCTTCCATCCGCGCCGCGGCCTGGGCGATTTCTTCGGGCCGTGACCCGTTGGTCAACTCGCTCAGTTCCGCCTCGCGCAAGCGCAGTTCCGCTTCCGCCGCCGCGATTTGCAGGTTGATCGTCTCCGTAAGGAGCTGGCAAAGTGGCTGCCCTTTCTTTACGCGATCACCCACGTTGACCGGAAAACTGGTGACCCGACCATCGACAGCACTGCCGACAGCGCTCCGTTTCGAAGGCATCACCGTGCCCACGTACGTCTGTCCCGAAGCGACCTCCTTGCGGACGACCTTCGCCACCACGACGGGAGAAGGCGGGAAATTCTGGGCCTGAACCGGTGCAGCAGTCGCGGATATGAACAGCAACGCGAAGAGCCATCGCGCGCACCGGCATCGAATCGTTCGATGAATCATGGATTGCCACTTTCTTTGCGATGCAACGTTTCCTGCGAGCCGAACAAGAGCTCGAGTCGGGAGCGCTGTATCACACCCATCGTTCTGGACGTCAATTAATCAGGAGAGAGGCCTCGAACTCGCGCAGCAGGATCTCCTGTGCCGTCCGCACGAAGGTCTCTTTGAAGTCATAAAGTGATCATTTTACGGCGGCAGAGGGAGTGCCAACGGGATTTGCTGAACAGAAGCGATGATTTTCGCTCAAGATAGCGTGATAATACCACTCCGGACAAGGGGATCTGCTGAGCCCCGCCGAGTGATTGGACCGACGTGGGACGACGCATTACATTGGTGAATGCCGATTCGTCACGACGAGAAGGGATGTGGAATGAAATCGCTGAGGTTGATCTGCGCACTCCTGGGACTGGGCTGGACTCCGGCCGTGATGCTGGCGGGAGAGGGCGACTGGAACCAGTTCCGCGGGCCGCACACCGATGGCACAACCACGGCGACCGGCTTGCCGGTGACTTTTGCTGAGGGCGGTCCGGAAATCCGCTGGAAGACGCCGGTTCCCGGCCGCGCGTGGTCCTCGCCGGTGATCTGGGGCAATCAGGTCTGGGTCACGAATGCGCCTGAGGTGCAGAACGACACCAAGAACCGGCCCAAACTCGACAAGCCGCTCGTGTTGTCCGCAGTCTGTCTCGACTTGAAAACCGGCAAGGTGCTGATGGACCTGCCGTTGTTCGAAGTGGAGATTCCGCAGTTCACACATGTGACGAACAGCTACGGTTCACCCACGCCGTATATCGAAGAAGGGCGGGTTTACATTCACTTCGGCGCGTATGGAACGGCGTGCCTCGATCCCAGGACCGGCAAGAAGATCTGGGAACGCAAGGACCTGGAGTGCGATCACTTTCGTGGACCGGGATCATCACCGATTGTCTACGGCGATCTGCTATATCTCACCTTTGACGGATATGACTTCCAATACATCGTCGCGTTGAACAAGCTCACCGGTGAGACCGTCTGGCGACAGGATCGGAACGTCGATTTCGGCACCACCGACGGCGACGCGAAGAAGGCGTATTCCACGCCACTGCTGATCGAAGCGGGCGGCAAGTCGATGCTGATCAGTCCGTTCGCATCCCATACCATTGCTTATGACCCACTGAGCGGCAAACCGGTCTGGACGGTCAAGCATGGCGGGATGAACGCCGCCGGTCGACCGCTGTACGGGAACGGCCTGGTTTACATCACCACGGCGGATGGACCGAACCCACTAATCGCACTCAATCCTGTCGGCGAGGGCGATCTTACGAGCAATATCGCCTGGCGATCCACCAAAGGGATTCCGAAACGGCCGTCGCCGATTTTGCTGGATGACCTGCTGTTCATGATGAATGACAGCGGCGTCGCGTCGTGCATGGATGCGAAGACCGGCAAAGAAATCTGGACGAAGCGCCTGCCGGGCGAATACTGGGCGTCGCCGCTCTATGCCAACGGACTGATCTACTGTTTCTCGCAGCAGGGCGACATCCCAGTGTTCAAGGCGGCGCGAGAGTTCGAACTCGTCGCCGAAAACAAACTCGACGACGGCTTCGTGGCCTCGCCCGCCGTCGCCGGCAAAGCTTTGATCCTGCGCTCTAAGACTCATCTGTACCGTATTGAAACCCCGTGAAGCCCACGGTTTCTTAACCGTGGGTCTCCTTGAACCGCAGGAGTCGCATGTCCGCCATCGAACTCATCACCGAGGCACAAACTTCGGAAGAGCGTTTCCTGCGTCAGATCTTCGTTCGCGATCAGATGGCGGAGTGGTCGAAACATCCGCTGTTGATGGCGAAAGCGGATGGCGTTTGCTACTGGGACGTGCACGGCAAACGCTATCTCGATGCGCTCTCAGGGATTTATGTTGTCGCCGTCGGTCACAACAATCGCCGCGTGATTCAGGCGATTCGCGATCAGTTCGATGTCCTGCACTTCTCGCCGCCGATGCACGGGACCAACCCCGTCGCCGTGCAGCTGGCGAACCTGCTCGCGGAGCTTGCGCCGGGCGATCTGAACACCACGAAATTTGAATGCGGCGGATCCGAAGTCACCGAAGCGGCGATCAAGCTCGCGCGGCAGTATCACCGGCTCACCGGCAATCCCGGCAAGTACAAGATCATCAGCCGTTACATGTCGTGGCACGGATCGACAATGGGCTCGCTGGCGGCGTCGGGACTGAAGTCCCGCAAGACGGTGAATGAGCCGCTGCCCGCCGGGTTTCTGCACGTCTTCCCGCCGATGTGCCTGCGCTGCCCCTATGGGAAACACTACGATCACGGCCAATGTGGTATCACCTGTGCGAACATCATCGAACAGACCATCGAGATGGAAGACCCGGCGACCGTGGCCGCAATCATGGTCGAACCGATCGGTCACACCGGCGGGGTGATTGATCCGCCGCCGGAATATCTGCCGCTGCTGCGCGAAATCTGCGACCGCCACAACATTCTGTTGATTTTCGACGAAGTCATTACCGGAATCGGACGGACGGGGCAGATGTTCGCCGCGCAGACCTTCGGCGTGACGCCGGATGTTCTCTGTACCGGCAAAGGCATGAGCGGCGGGTTCATTCCGATTTCCGCAATGATCGTTCGCAAGCCGGTCGCCGACACCTTCTGGGGGCCGATCGAGACCAATCCGGGATTTGTCGAAGGGCACACGAACGAGGGGCATCCGGTCGCGTGTGCCGGGGCGATTGCCGTCCTTCGCGAGATCGTGGAACGCGATCTGTGCCGGAATGCGAGGGAGCGCGGTGCCCAACTTCGGGCCGGCTTTGAGACGCTCGCGAAGAAATACGGTTGCATCGCCGATATCCGCGGCAAGGGCCTGTTTCTCGCGATGGAGTTCGCGGAAGACGTGCCGACGCTGCGGCGTTTCCCGGCGTCAGTTAACTTCGGTGTCAAAGTCGGTCAGCGGGCGCTGCAGAACGGGCTGCTCTGCCGCTTCGACCCGCACTGGATCGCCTTTGGTCCGCCGCTCGTCACGACCGCCGAGCAGATCGACGAAATGCTTGCGGTGCTCGATCGCAGCCTCGACGAGGTCCTGCATCAACTCTGACCGATGTCAGTTTTGAGCCGATTCCCTCATGCCGATTTCACCGCGGATTGCTACAATTCAGCTTCGGCCATGGTTGGCACGAATGACATTCCGGCATTCCTTTTCGAGACTTTGACGGCTCATGGGCGAACAATACATCTTCCAGATGGAGGACCTCCACAAGTTCCACGATAAGAAGGAAGTCCTCAAGGGAATCTGGCTCTCCTTTTATCCGGGTGCCAAGATCGGCGTTCTCGGCCCCAACGGCGCTGGGAAGAGCACCGTCCTGAAGATCATGGCCGGTGAAGACAAAGACTTCATGGGGACGGCCAAGCTCACCCCCGGGTTCACCGTCGGTCATGTGCCGCAGGAACCACGACTCGATCCCAACAACACGGTGATGGACGAGCTGAACATCGCCGTCGGTCCTAAGCGGGCGATTCTTCAGCGGTACGACGAGATCAACAACCGCTTCGGCGAAGGTCCCGACGCCGACGAGATGGACAAGCTGATCGAAGAGCAGGGGAAGATCCAGGAGCAGATCGACGCCGAGAACTTGTGGGAACTTGATCGCGAGCTGGAGATCGCCGCGGATGCCATGCGGTTGCCGCCGCTGGATGCCGTCATCGGGCCGCTGTCCGGTGGTGAGAAGCGCCGCGTCGCGCTCTGCAAAGTGCTGCTGCAGCATCCTGACATGCTTCTGCTTGACGAACCCACGAACCATCTTGATGCCGAATCGGTTTCCTGGCTCGAGCGGCATCTGCACGACTACAAGGGCACGGTCGTCGCGGTGACGCACGACCGTTACTTCCTCGACAATTCCTGCCAATGGATTCTCGAACTCGACCAGGGCCGCGGGTATCCCTACGAAGGGAATTATTCCGGCTGGTTGGAACAAAAACGGGAACGGATGCGGAAAGAAGACAAAGCGGCTTCCGCCCGGGAGAAAGCCCTCGAAGAAGAGTTGGAGTGGGTCCGCAGCTCACCCAAGGCCCGGCAAGCGAAAAGCAAGGCCCGCCTGGCCGCCTACGAAAAACTTGTCGCTGAGGAAGAAGAATTCCGCGATGACGCGGTCGACATCCGCATTCCCCCCGGACCTCGACTGGGTGACACCGTCGTGGTACTCGACAAGGTTTCAAAAGCCTTCGGCGACAATCTGCTCTACGAAGATCTGTCGTTCCGTTTGCCGAAAGCGGGCATCGTCGGCATTATCGGTCCCAACGGAGCCGGCAAGACGACGCTGTTCCGCATGATTGTCGGCGAAGAGCAACCCAGTTCCGGTACCGTCACCGTCGGCAACACGGTGAAAGTCGCCTATGTGGAACAGAACCGTGAAAGTCTCGACGGGGACAAGACGGTCTATGAAAACATCTCGGGGGGGAACGACAACCTGCGTTATGGCAACGCGACTATCAACGCCCGGGCTTACTGCGGCAAGTTCAATTTCAAAGGCCCGGATCAGCAGAAGCCGGTGAAGTTCCTCTCCGGTGGGGAACGCAACCGGTTGTTGCTCGCGAAGACGCTCACCGTCGGTGGCCATCTGCTGCTGCTCGACGAACCCACCAACGACCTGGATGTCGACACCCTGCGGGCGCTCGAAGAGGGCTTGATGAAGTTCTCCGGCTGTGCAGTGGTCATCAGCCACGATCGCTGGTTCCTCGACCGCGTGGCGACGCATATTCTCGCCTTTGAAGGGGACAGCCAGGTCGTCTGGCACGAAGGCAACTATCAGTCGTATGAAGCCCTGAGGAAGGAACGCCTCGGTGCGGATGCCGACACACCCCATCGATTGAAATACCGCAAGCTGACGAAGTAGTGGTGAGTGGTCTTTGTTAGTTGTCAGTGGTGAAAGATGTGATTCACCGCTTGCGGTTTCGCGCAGCGCGGTGAACGGTCTTGCGATGGGAGCAAAGCCGACACGGAGGTCCCGGTTCGAGACGGAACCATGGCCGGAACGGTGGCGGGGCTGGTGCTGATCGGGATTGCCGGGTTCGTGGCCTGGAGCCTGACCGCCGGGCGAACGCTGTTCGTCGTCCGCCTGGTGAAGGGCACCGCGGTCCGCACCCGCGGCACGGTCACCGACCAGTTTCTGTCCGAGCTCAATGCTCTGGCACGCGAACACCGGCTGACATCCGGCCGCGTTTGGGGTGTCCTCAGCCACGACGGTCGGATCCGGTTACGTTTCAGCCGCGAGTTCGCCCTCGGTTCACAGCAGCAATTGCGCAACTGGTGGTCATGCCACGGCTGGAGCGTGGACCCGCGCCAATAGAGACGCGAGTGAAGCCCAGGGTTTCCCAACCATGGGTCTCTTCATTTCACCACCGTCGCGATCGACACGGTGACTTTTCCGGCGTTATCTGCGAGTTCGCTCCAAGAATCATTCAGACGTAAATACAACGTTCCCGCCACCGGCGAAGTGATTTCCCCGCGGCTACCGATGGGAACGACTCGCAGCATGGCATCATCGCTGCCTCCTACGGGACCGTCATCGTCCCGCACGCAAGCCAGGAGTTTCCCCAACGGGTGTCCGTCGAAATAACGGAACGAGATCCCGTTCGCTTCGCTGACCCATGGCTTCGGCTGCTGGGCTAGTGTGAACTGTCCGGCGGCGGTGACGCGATAAGTCTGATCGACTTCGAGGCGGATCCGTGTTGATTGCCAGCCGCGATCGGCAACGACCTCCGCCACCCGCGGCTCGGCATCCATCCACGGCGTCCCCGGTTGGAAGGTAATCGCCGCACGCGGCAAGTCATACCCGTACTGAAGGTTCTGCAGGAACAACGCCCACTCCGTATCAAGATCACGGCCACCTTCTGCCATCAAGGCTTCGATCTTCCCGGCGAACGAGCGAGGCTGCTGGTTCCGGCCGAGTTCGCGAAAGCGGGCGGAGTAACGCGGATGCTGATCCAGAAACCAGCACGCCGCCCACGACCACGCATACGGTTCCGGATCCAGAAACTCCTCGGCGGTGTATCCGAACACGCCTGCTAACGTCCGCGAGTTTCCGCCGGTTGTTCTTTGCCGCAACAGCGTGATGCGTCCGAATCCCGCGAATTCCTCGGGCGATGTCGGCATCACCGCGAACTGCCAGCAACCATCCGGTTGTCGGCGGTGCGTGCCAAACATTTCGGCCATGCCTTCGAGATACCACACCGGTGCCCGGTTTTCTGGCTGAGACATCATGAAGCAGTGGGTCGCCTCGTGAATGAGCAGATGCCGGCGGTAGTAATCAAACGGTTGCTCGCGCAGCCAGAACTCATTGCGGCGATGGCGTCCGTGCTCAATCGGCGGCAGATTTTCCGGAATCAAGCCGGCTTCGCGGAATCGGCGCTCGTCGCC
>DASRYX010000753.1:0-4024 GCA_035686985.1 Planctomycetaceae bacterium
CGGATCCGGTCGCCGGGCTGCGTCACGACCTTCAATTCCAGGATGGTCTCACGCGGCCAGTAGCTCGGCGAGAGTTCCAGATACCCCGACACCCAACGTTCCATCGCCGCGGAGTCGACGACGGCGAGGCCGAGAATCGACACGAATAAAAGGACCGCGACGGTGACCGTGCGGCGGAACGGACGCGGGTCAAACACCTGCGTGACATCGACCCGCTCGAGTTGCCGCGCGGCATCGTGCAGGGTTCGTTCGAGCATCGCGCGGTGGTAACCCGCACCGGGATCCAGCGTCCCTTCCGCAGCTTCGACCGCGGTGATCAGCCGATCGCCCAGATCCGGAAAGCGACGTTCCAGCACGAGGGCGAGAGCGCGACTGCGAAGCGCACGAAACAACCGGAAGCCGAGCAAGGACACGATGACCGTCGTAATGGCGGCGATGGTCGCGATGAGAAACACCGCGCGGGCCCAGCGGGGAATCTCCAGCCGGCTGGCGACAAAGTAGAGCGTGTCGACGAGAAAGCTGCCCCAGAAGAGTGCCCCGATCACCACCACCACGGCGGCGAGGCCTTCCCACAGCAAGTAGCGACGAATCGCCCCGCGCAGTCCGTCTAACCGACGCACCACTTCCGGCGGCAACGATTTCGTCCATTCGGAAGGCATGGTTGCTTCTTCAATTCACAAACGGTCGAGGAACTCTCAATTTCAATACAGTGCAAAGTGAGCAGTGCAAAATGCAAAGTGAAAAGTGGTTGGACATCAGATGTCGATAATCTTCATCACTTTGCACTTTGCATTTTTCACTCAACACTTTGCACTATTCATTCGACATCCAGACCATCACGCCAGCTTCAACAGTTTCCGGGTCAGCCACTCCAGCCCCAGCAACGTCACCAGCAGATACATCACCCAGTCGCGGTCCCACAACGTTCTGAGACGTTCGTCAATCGTGAAGGGTTCCCCCCGATTCGGCAGCAGCGCGGGCAATCGCGTCGCCGCGTCGGCCAGCGAAATCGCTTCGCCGCCGGTGTCGCGGACGAGATCGTGCAGCAGCGTCACGTTCTGACGGACATCCTGATCTTCCAGCTTCGGCAGCGCCACCGTCAGGACATCGGCGAGGCGATCGTTCGATTCTGGCACGGTCAAATCGAGCTTGTAGACCCCGGGCAGACTGACACGAAAATCGCCCACGAACTCGCCCGGCCGCGTGTCATCCTTGCGCAGCCGTGGCGACGGCACCAGCGGCTTGCCCTGCGGATCGAGGACTTCCAGCGTGACGGAATCCATCACCAGCGGCTGGAACTGCGCATCGAGTAGTCGTGCGCGCAATCGCGCGGTTTGGCCGAGTGTGAGTTTGCGGACCTCGGGCAATAACACGCCGCGCTTGGTGCCCCGTTTGGTCCGGCCTTGTCCGACGCTGCGAACGGCCTTGATCCACAAGCGGTCATAATCTTCGTCGCTGACCGATCGCAGCCGCCAGAACTCGCCGCTTCCGAAGTAAAGCACGCGGCCTTGCCCGTAGAACTGTTCCGCGGCGAGGATGGGAAACCCGAACTCATTCTGTGAGCGCGGATCGGAGAACCGAGCGAGCACAGTCGCCCCCGCCTTTGCCCCGCTGGTCGCATAACAGCGATAAAATCCCGTGAACTCTTTCCACCGGGCGAGTGATGACGCCGGGTCGTCCGTCAGCTGGAGGACTTCCGCACGCTGTCCTTCCGGGGTGAACTCCAGCGGCCACGGCTGGCTCGAATCCTGATCAAAACGCATTTCCGCCGCGAAGGTACTCAACACCACGGGATAGAGTTCTTTAAGCGGAGCCAGCTGCTCCTGCACGGGTGTCGGCTGTTCGGCAAGGGCCGCCAGCTGCATGGCATTCACGTCGCCGGCGATGAGTATCAACCCGCCGGCTTCCTGATAGACCCAATCCTGCAGCAGCGAAACGCCCGCCGCGGGGATCAAACGCCAGTCGGGATCAAACGCGATGATCACGTCATAGTCAAACAGTTTCTCGCGCTCGACCGGGAACTCGAGCAGCAGATTGTTCGATTCCTGGCTGGTGCCGACGCTGCCGGTCTGCAGCAGCACATCGACATCGATCGCCTTGTGCCGGTACAGCAGATTCCGTACGAACTGATAGTCGCGCATTGGACCGCCGGCGAGAAGCAGCACCTTCGTGGGCCGATCGAAAACCTGAATGGCCACCGACTGCTCGTTATCCTGCGCGTTGAACTCGCTGACCTTCACCACCGGTTGGACGCGGACGACGTAGTCCCAGCCACCGACGGCCGTGGGTTGCAGCGGGAACTTCACTTCCGCCGGAACGCCATCGGCGGGCACGGTCAGCGATTGTTCGCCCACCTGCAGCAGTTCATCGCCATCTTCGGGCTTCGACCAGAGCGTCGCCGTGACTTCCCGACCGGCGAGGCCCTGGCCCTGCAGGAACGCGGTCACTTCGAACTTGTCGCCCAGCTGCACATCGGTCGGCGATTGAATGTCAGCGACCTGCAGGTTGAGTGGTTGTTCGGTGCCGCCGACGCCGATCGTCACCAGCCGCGTTTTCGCGGCGACGGCGCGATCGTGTGCAGTGGCGACATCCACGCCGGCGTTGTTGCCCCCATCGGTGACAACGACGATTCCCGACAACGTGCGGCCGGCGGTCTGACGGATCAGTTCACTCAGCGCCTCACCGAGCCGGGTCTCCGTGCCCCGGGGCTGCAGGATGCTCGTCCAGTCGACCTCCGCCGCGGGGGCCTTCGGGTCCGGTGTGCCGGTCTGCAGTGGGTAGACGCGATGCGGCCCGGCAAGCGTGGAATCAAACGTGAACAGGCTGACCTCATGATCACGCCGCAATTGTTCGAGTAACGGCGTGGCGGCGAGCAGCTTCCGGATCGACTCCGAACGGCTCGTGCCGTCCGCGGGCGCCGTGGAGTCGGTCGCCCCTTCGGCAGGATGCCGCATCGATAAAGAGGTGTCCACCAGCATCGCGACTCGTGACGGCCGAAACGCCGTGCGTTGCGTGCGGTCCTGCGGATTCAGGGCGATGACAAACAAGGTCGCGAGCACCGCCAGCCGCAACGCCGTGAGCCAGACGCGCCACGGCCGCGCGATCTCGACGGTATCGCGGCGGTACATCCACACCACCCACGCCACCACGGCGGCGGTCCCCACGATCAGCAGCAACCATCCCAGCGGCGATTCCGGCCAATCCCATTCGCGCGCCGTCATCGACCCCGCGGGATCAGCCGCGAGCAGCACGAACGGTAATGGGTAGGTGGGAAGCATTGTGAAGTAGTGGTCAGTGGTCAGTGGTCAGTCGGAGAAACCTTGTTCGGCAATCTTGCAGTTTTCAATTTCTAATTTCTAATTGCCAATGCTTTGAATCCCTTGCTTGCGCTGCGGGCTGGTTAGCACGGGGAACGACGCCGCAGCCGTCTTCATGGGTGGATGATAACTCAGTCGATACGCGAACCACTGTTCGAAGAGCAACAACCCAACAAGCAGCCACAGCAGCCACGCGCGGATTTCCGATCCGGCTTCTTCCCCTTGCAGCCATTGAAACTGCCCCGGTTCCTGGATGCGGACTTCGCCCGCTTCGGTCAATCGCTTGCGGAGATTGTCACTCGTGGCCAATTCGAGATCGCTTTCGGAAGTCGGGGGATTGTACGCGAGTAAGCGATCCTCGGCCTGTTGGGCCTGGTTGAGTAACCGCACCTGATAAATGCCGGGCTCATCCGTTTCCCGGAAGGTGGCCGCCAGCCGCAGAGGTGCGTTCTTTTCGGCGTCCGCCGCTTCTGGAGCCGCCTGCAGACGTGAGGTGCGAGCCCCTTCGCTGGAAGGTGCGGTGATTTCCACCAGTTCGGTGTACAGCGAAGGATCCAGCGCGACCTGAATCGGCTCGCCGACGGTGCGCATCGGGAGCCCGCGATCCCGCCGGGCGATGTATTTCAGCAGATCGAGCTGGAAGACGACATAACTCGGGTTTCGCGCCCAGTCGTTCCAGTCGGGATCCGCCGTGGTGAGTCCTGCGA
>DASRYX010000754.1:0-4783 GCA_035686985.1 Planctomycetaceae bacterium
GAACGTTGGACATCACCTGCACTTCTTCGATGTAGCCCTCGGGGAAGAGCGGGCGGATCGGGCGATCGGTGAGGCGCGACGTGAGAATTTCGCGTGTCGACGGACGGCCTTCACGCTTGATGAAGCCGCCGGGGAATTTGCCTGCGGACGCCGAACGCTCGCGGTAGTCGCAGGTGAGGGGGAAGAAGTCGGTGCCGGGACGGGACGGGCCGTTTTGAGCGGCGACGAAGACGAGGGTATCGCCGTATTGAACCGACACGGCACCGGCGGCCTGCCTGGCCATTTCGCCTGTGGTCAGCGTCAGCGTCCGACCGGCGAATTCCCGTTGTAAAGTCACTTTCACTGTCAGTATTCCTCGAAGTTAATGATGTGGCGGGCCTCTCGCGCGGGCGTCCCGATGACGCCCCGTCTTTTGGCCAATCTCTCCGCGATCGCGGACCCGCCGGAAATGACGAAAGAGGCCCTCTCGCGACACAAATCCCTGGAGCAATTCGCTCATCAGGGCATCGTGCGGCGGGGCCTCCTCTTAGACATGGACAACAGCAATTACTTCCGCAGTCCCACTTTCTCGATCACCGAGAAATACCGCTGCGGAGCGCTGTTCTTCAGATAGTCCAGCAACCGCCGGCGTTTGCTCACCAGCATCAGCAATCCGCGGCGACCCGCGTGATCCTTGACGTGACCTTTCATGTGGTCCGTCAGTTGAGCAATCCGCTGGGAAAGGACCGCGATCTGCACTTCCGGCGAACCCGTGTCCGCGTCACCGCGCTGATACTCGCGAATCAATTCCGTCTTGCGTTCTTTCGTGATCGACATCGAATCCATGTCCTCAACCGGCTGGCTCACAACAACTTACGCAACTTGGCGAACAAGAACTCAGCTTGTCGACCAACGTTGCGGCGAGCCCGTCGGCACACCTTTTCCGTTTTGTCCAAGCAGAGAGTGTATCAACCCCGTGCGGATTTTCAACAGAACAGCATGCGGCGGGGTCAGTCGAGCCCCAGCGCCAGCCAGCCGTCATGGAACCGCAACGTCGTGACGCGCGGAGCGGGCTTACCGTCGTACCAACTGGCGTCGCCGATCGTCCGGGGGACCGGGATGTCTCTGAGACTGCCGCTGATGGTTTGTTTGATCAGTGTTTCGACGGCGGGAGCGATCCCGCCCTGCTCGGTGCTGGAGATCTGAAGCTGCCCCGGACGCAGCAAGCGTTCGCCGTCTTGCTCAATCAGCCGGAACGGAATGCGAATTCGCAGCCACGGGAGCAGATTCTGTCCGGCCGGGCGCAGCTTAAGGAGCAACTCGACCGTCATTTCGTCGTCCTCAAAGAGGACGGTCAACGGTCGTTGCTGATCAAACTCGATCTGCGTTTCGATCCCGCCCGTGGTGTCTCCGGCGGACCTGGAAGACAGTCCGATGCGGCGTAGCATCTGATCCAGTTGCCGGTCCGTTGTTTTCAGCCCAGCGAGACCACCGCGAATCGCGGCCGATCCCAACAGCGAACTGTGAATGAACAACCGGACGTTTTCGGCCTGCAGCAACGGGCGGGACGGTGCGACGATTTCAAAGTCGCGGCCTTCTGCTGATAACCGTGCGGCGTAATGCATTTCGTGGTCGGTGGAAACACATTTCTGGGTGTCTGGTAGCAGGTTGCTTTGCCGCAACCGTTGCCGGACGTACGTTTCAAGCCGGTCGTTGAGACTGGCGAGTTCGCGGTCGATCCGGGCATCGAACTCGGGATAGATGCGATCGGCGACGCGGTCGCGGGCCACGGCTTCAGCTTGCGGCCGGCGTTGCTCCGCCGCCTTGAGCACGAACGGGGTCACAAGCGGTTGCAGCGGCGTTCCATCGAAGCGCGTTGCGGCACCGACATTCTGATTCTTGGCTCGAACACTGATGACTGCGTGCCGGGTGGAGAAGACGTTGCCGTCGAAAAAGCAGTCTTTGGAAGCCTGAAACGATTGCTGGCTGCGGGAGAAAACCGTGGCTTGTTCCGTCACCCCCTGTGTTGATGTCCCGGTTTGCCCCTGCAAGCAGAACGTCGCGGCGATCTGTTCGGAGTGCGGTCGAAGATCCAGCTGCAACTGCGACGTGGTCGCCTGCTGACCATTGACCTTGGCACCGAGAATAAAGTCATCAATCACGCCCGCCGTCTGATCCGTGCGAGCCACGAAGCGGTTCAGCCAGCCTTCGGTGACAACGAGATGCAGATTGAAATGCGAAACCGCGGGACTGCTCGAGAGTGGCGTCGGCGTGCCATCACCGACTTGCGAAAATGCCACTGCTGGAAGTGAGGCCACGACAACAGCGCACAGCAGCGCGCGTTGCGCCCGGTGAGAGACGCCCGCTCGCGCAGACGGTAAAGACTTGGCAATCGTCGCAGTCATCGATCAACGTTCCACGGAAAGAATGGCTCCCGCGTTTGGTCAAGTTTAGACCGATTCCTTCCACCGACCGGAAACTTGGGGCTGCCGGGCGCGAAACGTGGCGAATTCGCACCAGTGACGCTGCGTGATCGCGCGTTTCGGAACGTCCGCCTGCAACCGTTGTACCGAATCGACGACAACGTTGCGGGAACGCCTCGTCTCGTCCGGGAAGATGTGGCGGAAAAGCAACAGCCCGGAAAATCCGGCCGCGTCAGCCGATTTCGTCGCCGCCGCGCGGGTGATCGGGTTCCGCGAGCTTATGCAGATACGCCGTCAGGGCCATGTGCGTGGAGATCAGGTCTTGCCAGACATCCCAAGGACAGCGGGCCTCACGGGTACCATCAGGGGTAGTCGCCTCACACGTGCGATCCAGGATGCGACCGATCTGGCTGTGAAAGTAGGCCAGCACGTCGGACACCTGCGCCCGATGCAAGGGCCGCAACCCTTCGGGAAGCGAGGGAGCTCCGTGGGGAAACAGCCGTTCCTGTTCCACCGTAGCCCCGGGCGGCGGTGCAAGAAATTCAATCTCTTTCGACTCGGGTGGCTCTGTATGCGGATTGAGCATCGCCGTTGGCGGCTCATCGCTGAGCGACGGCGCCCGCTCCGGTGCCGCGGGCAATTCACCAAACCGCAGGACACACCGGCCGATTGTCACCAGATCGCCCTGCTGCAGGACGCGAATCTGCACGGGATGACCATTCACGCGGGTGCCGTTGGTGCTGTCGAGATCGGTGAGGATCACGCGTCCGCCGTCATCCTGCACCTTGGCATGGAAGCGGCTGACGCGGTCGTCATTGAGCTGAATCGTGTTTTCAATCTCACGGCCAATGCTGACCGGTGTCGGCAGGCCGGCGAAGATCCGCCCGCGCTCGAACCCTTCCAACACTGACAGCGTAATGGACGCCATTCGCTTCCCGTTCCGGCTCTCGTCGCTGCTGCGAATCTGCTGCAGGATCACATTTCTAGCATACGCCGCGGTGACGAAACTGCGACAGTAACCCTGCCTGCGGGAAGACCGATTCCAGTGCCTCGGCGACGGTCGCCAGCAGCTGTTTCCGTGTGAACGGTTTCTCGAGCACGCGATACACCGACAGGCGCTCGGCTTCCCGGCGTTCGACGGGCGACACCCGGGCCGACATCAGAATTCCCGGCCTCTGCTGCGCCCGCCGGAATTCCGACAGCACATCCAGACCGGTGTGTCCCGGCATGTGGAGATCACACAGCGCCAGGTCGAGCTGCTCGCGGTGGGTGACGCACAGCGCTTCATCACCACTCGCCGCTTCAATGACTTCCAGGAACGGGCGGCAGACTTCGCACACCGTCTCGCGAAACGCCTCATCGTCGTCCGCGATCAGCAGACGAAACGGGCGATGGGCAGGGGAAGCTTGGGGTGACATCAGCAATCCGTCCTCAATTCGATTCACTCTTGTTTTCGCTAACACATTCTCGCCGAAGGGTCAAGAGTGATCAGGACGTTGGGCCGGAAGTCAAAGTTCCGCCGAGACCAGAGTGGCACCCCGATCGGTCGGTTGCGGTGCCATCGCCGAGAACAGACTGACCAGGCGGCGGTCGTATTCGGCCCCCACGGCTTCGCGCGCCTGATTATGCTTCGCATCCGGCACTTCCCAGAGCGTTGCGGTTGGCGTGCCAATGGAGTCGACAATGCTTTTCGTCACCGTCGGATGAACGTACGTGTCCCGTTCGCCGGCGATTAACAAGACCGGGGTCTTCCGCAATGCCGGCAACCGTCGTTCAACGATGGCATAGCGGACACCGCGACGCCACTCGCTGCACAGACGAGCCAACCAGAGTGTGAGCCGCAAATGCCAGAGCGGGAGAAACCGAAGGACAAAGGTGGGCAAATAGAGTTGCGCCCACCGCAGCGTGAAATGTTCGAGCAGCCGGCTGATTGTGTAAGTTCCTTCACCGCAGAAGGCGCGGACCCGCGGAAAGTCGGCGACAGCCATCAAACCGATGACCGAGCCGCGGCTGATGCCGAATCCGCCGACAGGCAGTGATTGCCATTCGGGCTGCTCGGTGACCCACTGCAGCATCGCGGCCGCGTCACGAAGCTCGTAATTCGTCGGCCAGTGATTCGGCGTGTACCCCGCCAGTGAATCGCTGTCTCCCTGGCCGCGAAAGTCGAAGGAGACCACATCGAATCCAGCGGACATCAGCCCCTCACCGTAATGGCTTGCCGACCAATGATTGCCGTCCAGCTCGGGGAAGAACAGAACAACGCCGCGGACGGGACCTTCGGTCGCGCGATGGACGGCTCCACGGAGTCGGACGCCGTCGCGGGTGACGACACTGACAGACTCTGCCTGGGAATCAGCCGGATGATTGACGACGTTGAACGG
>DASRYX010000755.1:0-1963 GCA_035686985.1 Planctomycetaceae bacterium
GATGCCCGCCGCCGGAGTACAGCTGCACGAAGCGCACGCCCCGTTCGACGAGCCGCCGCGCGACGAGACAGTTGCGGCCGAATTCATCGGTCGGCTGCTGACCGACGCCATACGCCGCCAGCGTGTGGGCCGATTCCTGCGCGAGATCGACCGCTTCCGGCGTTTCCGTCTGCATGCGAAAGGCGAGTTCATACGAATCCGCGCGAGCCGCGAGTTCCGCCCCACCGGGCCGTGATGCCAGATGTCGGGCATTGAGTTGCGCAAGCAAATCGAGTTGTTCGCGCTGTACCGACGGCGTGATGTGTCCCGGTCCGCGCAGATTCAGAATCGGATCACCCACCGGCCGAAAGAGCGTGCCCTGATAACTCCCCGGCATGAACCCCGCGGACCAGTTGGGTTGCCCGCTGATCGGCCCGCCGCGCTTGTCGAGCATCACGACATAGCCGGGCAGATTTTGATTATCGCTGCCCAGTCCATAGACGCACCATGCCCCGAGCGACGGTCGCCCGATGAACGTCTTGCCCGTGTTCATCGCGACGAGGGCCGACCCGTGGGCGTGGCTGTCGGTATGACAGGAGTTAATGACCGCGAGCTTATCCGCGTGCTGGCGGACATTGGGAAAGTAATCCGAGATCATCAAGCCGCTCTCGCCGCCGGGACGGAACGGACGCCACGCCGGGGTGAGATAACCGACCTTACGACCGCCGGAATTGATGTAGTTCTTCCCTTCCGGCAGCGGCTTTCCCGCGTATTTTTCGAGTTCCGGCTTGTAATCGAAGGTATCGACCTGGCTCGGCGCGCCGTTCATCATCAGAAAGATGCAAGCTTTCGCCTTCACCGTGGCGTGTGGGGCCCGCGGGGATAGCGGCGATCGAACCGTGGACGCCGCGTCGACATGGCGGCTGAAGAAACCGTCGCGTTCCAGCAGCGCGGTCAATGCGAGGCCGGTGAAGCCCGCACCCATGTCCCACAGGCATTCCCGCCGCGTCATTCCACACGGATAGATGGACATCGCATTCCCCGTCTCAAGTACCGCGCTAATGACCGACAACTCAGTCGACGTACAGGAATTCGTTCGCATTCAACAGCACATGACATAACGACACCAGCGCTCGCGTTTCCGGCGATGGCCCACTGTTCGGAACCGCCCCGAACCGCTCGCGCTGGTGTTCCAGATGCTGTCGCGCCGCTTTCAGCTCGGCGGCATCCGGATCGCGACCGTAGGCGAAACTCCATGCCGTTTTGATCTGCACTTCACGATCATCACCCGCCGTGGCGATGATCCGGGCGGCGAGCGCCTCACTGCGTCCGTGCGCGAATTCATCGTTGAGCAGCGCGAGCGCCTGCGGGGCCACGATCGTCACTTCGCGCTGACCGCAGGGCAGATTCGTGTCGCCGAAATCGAACACGGTCATGAACGGTGACAAGAGACTCCGCTGCGTGAACATGTACAGACTCCGCCGGCGCTGCTCGTCCGGGGGCGATGGTTTCCACTCCGCTCCCTTGCGCGACAGCCCTTCCAACGCCTCCGCGGTGATCGTGGGCAGGAAACTCGGCCCCCCCATTCGCAGGTCAATCTCGCCTGACACCGACAGCAATGCATCCCGCAGTGCCTCGGCATCCATTCGCTGACGGTTTGTACGCCATAACAGCCGATTCGCAGCGTCTTTTACGTTATAGGTTTCCTGCTGAGGATGCAGTGACGATTGCCGATAAGTCCTCGACGTCAGAATCAGCCAATGTAATGGTTTCGACCGCCAGCCATTCTTGACGAATTCATCCGCGAGCCATTCCAGGAGTTCCGGGTGCGACGGCGGGTCGACATGGAAACCGAAATTGTCCGGAGACCGGCTCAGCCCGGCTCCGAAATGATGCTGCCACAACCGATTGACGGCCACCCGGCTGACGATCGGGTTGTCGCGGCTGGCGATCCATTGGGCGAGCTGTAAGCGCCGCTGGGTAG
>DASRYX010000756.1:0-6297 GCA_035686985.1 Planctomycetaceae bacterium
GCAAAAGGCGATGTCGATCTCCTGCAGTTCGAAGCCAAAGCCGGTCAAGTCTTCTGGATGGAAGTCGGTGCCCAACGCCTCGGCAATGGAGCCGATCCGTATCTCACGCTGGACCAGGTAACCGTCAACGAAAAAGGGGAAGAGACGCTCAAGCGGATCACCGCGGTCGATGATGACGGCACGAACCTTCTTCCGAATGTTTTTGACACGCTCACCGACGATCCGATCTACAAGTTCACAGTTCCCGCCGATGGCAACTATCGCATTGCCTTACGCGATCGCTATGCGGCCAGTCGCGGCAGCGCGTCTCTCATCTGGCGATTGACCGTGCGGACCGAGATGCCGGACTTCCGTCTGGTGGCTGTGCCGATCATCCCCACGCCGCCCCCGCAAAAGCAGGCGGGGACATGGTCGCTGGGACTGCGACGCGGCGACAACGCGGCGCTCAACGTTCTCGCTTTGCGTCGCGATGGCTACACCGGCCCGATCGATGTCTCCGTCGAAGGTTTGCCGCCGGGAGTGACCTGCAAAGATATTTCCATCGGCACGACGCCGTCAGCCGGAACGCTGGTCTTCACTTCGGCGGAAGACGCTCCCGCATGGGCCGGAACGATTCGGATTGTCGGTAAAGCCAAGGTCGAAGATCCGGCCAAAGCCGCTGCACTCGCGGGCGCCGTGGCCGCGATCAAGCCCGTGACCGACGCCGTCGCGGCTGCTGAGAAAGCGATCGCGAAACCGGCGGATGATCTGAAGAAAGAAACCGACGCACTGAATGCCGCCAAGGCCGAACTCGCGGCGAAGACGGATGACGAAGGCTTGAAGAAGAAGGTCGCGGATGCCGAAGCGAAGGTTGTCACCGCAACCCAGGCGCATCAGGCCGCCCTCGCCGCGAAGGCTGCCGCCGATCAAAAGCTTGCCGAAGCCAACGCGGCGGTGGAGCAGGCCAAAGCCGCCAACCAGGCGGCGATTAAAGAGGTCGTTCGTTTTGCCCGTACCGGCACCATCGTATGGAGCGGCCAACCCAACGTTCCGGGTGACGCCCGCGTGAGCCAGAGCCTGGAATTGTCGGTCATCGAAGAACCGGCTCCGTTCCAGTTGGTGACGACAGTTCATCGCGAGGTCGCCAACCACAGCCGACAGATTCTCGTTCCGGTCAAGTTGATCAAGCGGCCGGGCTTCGATGCGAATGTGAACGTGCAGTTCGTTGGTCAGCCACAGAACGTGCAGATCGAGAACAAGCCCATTAACAAGGACAAGCCCGACGAAGTCTATCGGATCTTTGTGCCGAACAACGCCCCGGCCGGAACCTACACGCTGTACCTTGCGGGACAGGCGCAGGTGTCCTACCGCCGCAATCCGCAGAAGGTCGACAAACTGAAGGCGGAACTGGACGAGGCCGACAAGGTGGCCGCCGCTGCCGCGGAAGTAGTGAAGACCGCCACGACGAAGCGCGATGAAGCCGTGAAGGCCGTCCCCGTGGCCCAAGAGGTCTTGAAGAAAGCGACGGAAGCCAAAGCCGCCGCGGACAAAGCCCTGGTCGACGCTCAGAGCGCCGAAAAGGCCGCTGCGGAAGCGGTGAAGACGGCGGGCGATAACGCGGATGCCAAGGCCGCCGCCGAGAAGAAGCTCGTCGAAACCCAGGCTGCGGTGAAGACAGCAACTGATGCGGTTCCGGTCGCCGAGAAAGCCCGTGTTGATGCCGATGCCGCGGTGAAAGCGGCCGAACAGGCGAAGGTCACCGCGGAGGCCGAACTCAAGCAGGCCGACGACAAGTCGAAAGCCGCGGCCGCCGAGAAGGCCGCTGCGGACAAACGTCACAAAGACGCAGACAATGCCGCGAAGCCGCAGAACATCAACTTCCTGCCGCCGACGACACCCATCGTACTGACGATCAAACCGTCTCCCTACACGCTGACCGCCGCGCCGGCCGACGGCGGCAATGTGAAGCAGGGCGGCAAAAATGAAGTGAAGGTCGAAGTCAAACGGCAGAACGGCTTCGCTGGCCCCGTCACCTTAACATTGCCCTTACCGCCTGGCGTCGTGGGTGTGAAAGCCGAACCCGTGACGATCCCCGCGGATCAATCGGCCGGCACGCTGGTCGTCGAAGCCGCCGCCGATGCACCCGAAGCACAACTTCTCAACATGGTCGTCCGCGCGGTGTCGCAGTTCGATGGCGAAGCTGCGGTTGATCAACCCGTGGCACTGAAAGTCGTGAAGTAACGCCGGCACGCCAAGCACCCGCAAACAGAATCAGGATCGCTGAAGGAACAGTTCATGCTTCGGATTACTAGCCCGTTGACCGTCCTGTTTTGTCTGGCCGCAATGGCGTCGGCTCAGGAAAAAGCCGCACCCGCGGGGAAGATCGATCCCGTGGCCGTGAACCTGGGCCGTCCGGTCGATTTTCAGAAGGACATCGTCCCGATTCTGGACTCGAAGTGCATTGCATGTCATAACGTGGCGATCGCCGAGAGCCGCCTGAATCTTGAAGACGTGCCGAACATTCTCAAAGGGGGCAAGCGCGGCCCGGCGGTCATCGCGAAGGATCCCGACAAAAGCCTGATGTATCAGGTCGCGGCGCGGGCTGCCGAACCGGCGATGCCGCCGCTGCCGAACAAAGTTTCTGCGGCCGCGTTTACACCGCAGGAACTCGGACTGCTGCGGCAATGGATTACCGAAGGTGCTCCGGCCGGAATGGGGGGAACCACGACCGCCATCGCATGGCAGGCAATCCCGTCTACGATGAACAGCATCTACAGCGTCGCGATGACCCCGTGGGGACGTTTCGCCGCGTGTGGTCGGGCGAATCAGCTCGATGTATATGATCTGTCCGTCGGCGAATCCGTCGCGCGGCTGACAGACCCGGCACTCGCTGCGGCGAAGACCGGTGACAAACCGCTCTACCCGCGCGGGGCGGCTCATCAGGATTTCGTGCACGCCCTGGCGTTTCATCCTTCGGGCAACCTGCTCGCGTCCGCCGGTTTTCGCGAAGTGAAATTCTGGTCCCGGCCGGACGCGATTCAACGGCAGAAGTTCGCGTTGGATCCGGCTCCAACCGCGGTCGCGGTTTCGGCGGATGGAAAATGGATCGCGATTGCCGGTGCGGACAACAACATTCGCGTCGTTCAAGCGGCCGACGGCCAGGTCTCCAAGACGCTCGCCGGACACGCCGCACCCGTCACCGGGCTGCAATTCGCTCCGGATAGCAGCCAGCTCTTTTCCGCCAGTAAAGATAAAACGGTTCGCGCGTGGAATTTGACGAATGGTCAACCCGCCGGTCAGCTCGACACGCCCGCGGAGATCGCGAGCCTGCTGCTCGCCGTCGACGGAAAACGCGTTTACACGGGACATGCCGACAATCACATCCGCGCCTGGAACGTGCCGTTTGATGCACCGAAGCCTGCTGAGGGCGATAAGCCGGCCGAACCGGTGAAGCCGGTGGTGCAGTTCCAGAGTGCCAACGCGGTTTCAGTCTGCCTGGCGCACGTTCCGGGTCAACCGCAGATTGCTTCAGGAACCACTTCCGGCAACTGGTTCGTGTGGGACATCAACAACGGTAGCGCCGTGCGCACCACCGGACACGGGGCCCCGATGACCGCGATTGCGGTAAGCGCGAACGGTCAGATGTTGCTGACCGCCGGGGGCAACATCGCCAAGCTCTGGAACATCAACGGTCAGCCGATCGCCGATCTGAAAGGCAACCTCGCCGCTCAGCGCGGCGTGCTGACGCTGACCGATGATGATGCGGTCATGAAGTCGCGGATCGCCATCGCCGACACGGCGTTCAAAGCCGCCGAGAAGAACTTCAAAGAGCGCGAAGAACAGACGAAGAAAGCCATCGAGGCGAAGACGAACGCCGAGAAAGCCAAGACCGAAGCCGACGCGAAACTCAAGACGGCGACCGACGCCGTGACCGCGGCGAAAGCCGAACTCGCGAACAAGGCCGATGATGAAGCCTTGAAGAAAAAAGTCGCCGATGCGGAAGCGGCCGCCGCCAAGGAAATGGAAGCGGCGAAGAAGGCGATGGAAACGCTCGATTCCGCAGTGAAAGCCGTCGCCCAGTCAGAGAAAGGCCAGCAAACGGCGGATGAGCAGCAGAAGGTCGCGAAGCAGGCGCATGAAGCCGAAGTTGCTCTCGGAAAAGCCGCGGAAGAGAAGCTCAACGCCGCCAAGGCCGCTCTTCCGGCAGCAGAAAAACCCATCCGCACGGTGACCTTCACCGCGGACGGTAAGTTGGCCGTGACCGCCGGGGATGACGGTGTCGTCCGCACGTGGGATGCGAAAACCGGCAAGCCGCTCGACGAATTCACGGGGCACACCGCTCCGGTCAATTTCCTCGCGACCGGACCGGACCGGTTGCTTGTCAGCCTCAGTGAAGACAAGTCCGCGATTCTCTGGGACTCGAATCCCCAGTGGCAATTCGCCGGCGTGATCGGCCCGAACGCCGCCGCACCGCTCGATCTGGGTCCGTCACCGTTTGTCAACCGGGTGCTGTCGCTGGCGTTCAGTCCGGATGGCAAACTCCTCGCCACGGGCGGCGGTGAACCCTCCCGCAGTGGGGAAGTGCTGTTGTGGAACGTCGAAACTAAAGCGTTCGTCAAAGCGCTGCCGGATGCGCACAGCGATACGGTCTTCGGTCTCGAATTCTCCCGCGATGGCAAGTGGCTGGTGAGCGGAGCCGCGGACAAATTCGTGAAGGTTCACGAAGTCGAAACCGGGAAGCTCGTACGGTCATTCGAAGGGCACACCCACCACGTGCTCGGCGTCAGCTTCAAGGCCGACACCAATCGCATCGCCTCTGCGGGGGCGGACAACGCCATCAAGATCTGGAACGTCGAAACCGGCGAGCAGCACCGCACGATCCAGAACTACAGCAAGCAGGTCACGTCGATCCACTTCATCGGCACGAGCGACAACATCATCAGCGGCAGCGGTGACAAGTCAGTCAAGATGCACCGCGCGAACGACGGCGGCAACTACCGTGGCTTCGGCGGACCGACCGACTTCGTTTACAGCGTGGCCTGCACGCGCGATGAATCGGTGGCCATCGCCGGGGGAGAAGACGGCGTGCTCCGCGTCTGGAACGGCACGAACGGCCAGGTTCTCTACAGCTTCGAACCCCCGAAACCCCCGGCGGACAACACCCAGGCAGCCAAGTAAGACGGCGTCCTACTTCAGTCCTACTTCACCGGTGCGACGGCTCCCTGTACGACCCGCAGCGGGGTAATCGACTTCACGTTCGCCTCAAATCCGAGGGGCAGCGTGAAGAGCGTTTCTCCCGCGGCGGAGGTTGTGCGCCACGTCAGCGCGGTCGGCGGACGGAACTCGTGGAAATCGCCGGGAGCCAGTCGGAGTGATTCGCTCCACGGCGTACCTGTGCCATGCACCTGGTATTCAATCGCCTGGTCGGCGGTGTTGCGGACGCGGATGGCCGGGCGCTCCAGCCGGACGGCGAAATGCTTCCCGGTCCAGTCGGCGGCTTCCCACCGCAGCGCCATTCCGTTGCGATGAATATCCTTGAGCGGATTGGCCATCGCAAAGGTTGTGAAGGTTTGATTCCAGCCTGATTCAAACTGCTTCGCGAGCTTTTCGATGTCAAAGTCCGGCGCGTTCGGCGGTGGATCAATATGCCGCGGAACAACGGTTGGTTTCGGACCGGCGATCATCGACAGTTTCATCGCCCGCCGCGCGAAATCGGGCTTCTCGATCCCCATCTTCACCGGCTGGATGATGCCGAAGTCCACGGTCGCGATCGGTTGCGGCAACTTTCGACCCGCATACCGCCCGCAAAGCTGCAGCTGCAGCTGCGGAATTTCCAGCTGGAAGCCGTCCGGTTTGCCATCGGCGGATTGCAGCGTGGAAATCGCGAGCGGGGCCATCAGCACGAAGTCGGTTTCGAGTTCTTCGGCCTGCATGATTCGAGGGTCGCCGGGAAGAACCTGCAGCCAGAAGTCCCGCTTGCCCAGCGTGCGAAATTCTTCGTCTGCCATATCAAGGACATTGAACCGCGCCACGTCACTGGCGGCGAGAAGCGTTCCCCACGCCGTCATCATCCGCGGAGACACCGCTACCTCCAGCCCGCGCCCAAGCGCCGCCGGTTGCGGTTCGTCACCCGCCGGAACGGCACGGATCGGCACATGATCACTCTGCGGAGCCAGCGCGGCGACCTGCGCACCGAGTTGCAGCACGAGGCCGTTCTCATCGACGGTGATCGCTTCCGGGTAGAAGCGGAACCGCGGTTGCCATAGCGGCATCGGAAACCGTGCGTACGAAACCGTCTGGTCGGTGATGCTCGCGAGC
>DASRYX010000757.1:0-3927 GCA_035686985.1 Planctomycetaceae bacterium
CCCACGTCCCGCTTGGGCACCGGTCTTCAAGATCACGTCGCAGCGCATATGGCGTCGGGGCAGATTACCGCCCAGGCCGAGGCCCACATCGGGCACCGCGTCGAGCAGGCGGTTCAGCACGACCTCGGCGGTACACCCCTCGCGGCCGGTGCCGTTCCTGGGTTAAGTATCGCAGTGAAGCATCCCGCCTTAGCCTTCCTGGCGCGTCCGGGGTCGATTCGCGATGCGATTGTCGTCAGCGAGATTCTGCAGCCGCCCAAAGCGCTCCGCAGTCGTGCGAACTGATTCCTCTCGCAGAAGCCTTCGCCAGCACCATGATCAGCAGCACGAGTCGCCCGCTGGAATACCGCCCCGCAACGGGGCCGAGTGCCCGGGGAGACGAACCACGAGTCCTTCTGCTTGCTGGACGATTCAGTCTGCGCGGCAGTTGTGCCTACACGCTGCGACTCGCCGAGGCCTTGCCGGAAGCGAACTTCCGCGTAGCGGTGGCATGTCCTGACGCTCAGATGGTTGAGCCGGAGATGCGGAGACACCTGGGCATCTGGGAGTTTCCGTATTTGCAGACGCCGGTGTGGGGTCGCGTCGTGTTATCCATGATGGCTCGCACCTTAGCCAAAGCGCCCCCCGACTTGATCCACGTCCAGATTCGTAACGCGGCTTCTCAAGGAGCGTGGCTCGCCCGACGGCTCAAGCGTCCTTACATCCTGACCGTGCACGACTATCTGCAGGGTCGCCAGCGACTCATCATCGATCGTCAATGGTGTCGGCGTGTCATCGCGGTCAGCGAATCAGTGAAAGCGGATCTGCTCAATCAGACCGGGTTGCCCGAAGAACTGGTCCAGGTGATTCACAGTGGCGTCGACTGCGATGACTGCGGCGAAGCAACGCCAGTCCTCGAACCGGGCCGGGTCCCCGTCGTCGGCACCGCCGGACCGTTGGAAGCGGTGAAAGGCTTCCCGTTCTTCCTCGGGGCCGCGGCCCGCGTGCTCGCCACGGGACGCGATGTCGAGTTCGTGATCGCTGGGGCCGGACCGGAAGAAGAAAATCTGCGCCGGATCACCCGCGAACTCGGGATCGTCGAACACGTGACGTTCGTTCCCAACCTGCTCGATTTTGACGACGCCCTCGAAGCGATGGATGTCTTCTGTCTGCCCTCCTTGCAGCAGGGGATTGGAACGACCATGCTCGAAGCAATGGCTCTCGGGCGACCGGTGATCGCCACCCGCGTCGGTGGTGTTTACCGTGTGATCCGTGACAACGAGACGGGTTTGCTGGTGCCCCCTTCGGATAGTGCCCGCCTCGCGGAACGAATTCTTGAATTGCTCGACGATCCGCTACGGGCACGGAACATCGGCAGCGCGGCGCGGACGGAGGTGCGGGGCAAGTTCGGCGTCGACCGGATGGCTGCGGAAATCGCGGGCCTGTACCGCGAAGTCTTGAGCGCAACGCGAATCCCGGAAGCCCCGTTGGCCCTTTCATCACGTTAAATGCGGCCAGAACTCCTATTTTGAAACCAAAAGCTCGGGTCTCCGGTATCATTCACACGGTCAGAAAGAAGAACCCGTTCGGCGGACTGCGGGGTTCAATGACCCGTGGCGGCACCGGAAGGACACAGGATCGACTCACTATGCGGCATCTCGTCTCACGCACGATTTTTGGACTGGTCTGCACCGTCGCGGTGTGGGGTCTCCCCGCGGCGCTCAGGGCGCAGGAATCCTCCAGCAGCGGCGGTTCGGCGGACAACCGGCTTGAATATCCCCTGCAGATCATCCACGCTGCCGGCGTCGAGCGGCTTCAACAAAAAGCCGATCTGATGTTTCTCGCCGCAGACCGGCCGGAGATGTCAGATATCGTGGCCCAGTGGTTGAAGACCTCGCTCAGCGATCTGCCCGGCTGGGATCGGAGCCGGCCGTTCGGCATGATGCTGTATCTGAAACCCGGTCTCGTTCCGGGGATCTCGGCGATCACCTACATCCCGACAACCGATCCGCAGGCGACGTTGACGCTGCTCGCCGGGCCTGAAGGTTCGGTGAAGCCGATCACCGGGAAAACCGACCGGTTCGAGATCAACGACATTTCCTGGGGGCCGGACCTGACGTGCAAGCACGTCGGAAATTATCTCTTTTTCACATCGCAGACCGATGCCACCGAGCTGGATCGTCGGTTTCCCGAACCCGAAAAACTCGTCTCAAAACTCACTTCCCGCTACGACATTGCCTACCAGTTGCTGCTGAAGAACATTCCGCCCGCGACCCGGCAGATGTTCGTCGCCTTCTTCAAGACGACTGTGCAAGCCGACCTGCAGCAGCGCGATGATGAACCCGACGCGGCGTACCGCATTCGCCGCGCGAACGGCGAAAGCATTCTTGATCTCGCCGACAAGATCGTGAATCAGGGTGAAGAACTGACGATCGGCGGCCTGGTCAATCCGCAGACCTCGGCCGGCATGATCGAGATTGAATTGAACGGCTCGAAAGACAGCAAGCTCGCCAAGTTCTTCCAGGATATGGAAGGGCGTCGCAGCCTGTTCACTCCGGTGCTGGAGAATCCGGCGACGATGACCTTCAACATGTCGTGGCAGATGGACGCCAAGCAGCGCAAGGTCTTTACAGAACTCTTCACCGCGGCCCCGGAACTCGCGGATGACGCGGCAAAGAAAAATGATCAGCCCGCCGCGCTCGATGCGTTGCAGCCGTTCTTCAAGACCCTGCTGAATACCGCCGAACTGGGACACTTCGACTTTTTCGTGCAGCTCTCGGGCGAAGAACCGCTGGACTACCGCTTCATCAGCGGCGTGCGGATTGTCGCGAACCGCGAGTTTCCCGGTCAGTTCCAGTCGCTGCTGGAATACGTGAAGACCATGCGTCCGCCGGAAGAAAAAGCGGCGGAGCCCGAAGCCGCCCCCGCGGCGAACGCTCAGCCCAATCCGCCGGCGAACGGGAACCGGCGACGCCGCAACAATGGCCCGCGGCCTGATCCCCAGCGGATGAATGCGTTCGCCACGAAGTTTATTCAAACGATGAAGATCGCCGACACCAGGATTGGTGACTATCCCGTGCACACGATTCAGATTCCGGCGGCTCCCGACGCGATGGGGAAAACCCTGTTCAGCGATGCCCCGAACCTGCACCTGTATGCAACGCCGAATTCGATCTGGCTGGCGATGGGCGGCGATTCGGCGCTCGACACCTTGCGCAAGAACGTCGACCAGGTTGCGGATGCCGCGAATGCCACCGGGGCGCCGCGGCCGGCTTCCGGACCATTTCTCTTCGTGACGAACGCAAAGCAGTGGGTGACAGCGGCCTCGGCGACGGGTGAGACGGACGACGATGACGTGGGCTTCGCCGCCGCGGTCGACCGTTTCAAAGACGATAACGATGAGTTGCGAATCACCAGCCGGGCGACGGACTCGGGAGTGCGGACGCGGGTCGATCTGCAGTCGGGCTATGTTGGCTGGCTGGGACGCGTCATCGCCGCGCAAATCATTCGCGCTCAGGAATAGTCTCACGCGGCAGTCATCACCATCCCGGAAACCCAGCCATCACATGGTTGGGTTTTCTTTTGCGCTCACCGGTTCCGCCACACATCGGCCTTCGTCAGCCCGTGGGCTTTGAGCCGTCGCTTGATCGCGTCGAAGAACCGGCCGGCGTCACCGGGATAACCTTGCGTGGGCCGGAGGTCCGGCTGCTCGCGTCGCCAGTAGGCATTGAAGGCGTGCATGTGCAGTTCGCGCACATACTTGGAAATCATCGACGCCAAGGCTACTTCGGCGTAACGCTCGGCCCGCGGTTCAAAGTACACGCGGGTCGTACCGACGCGATATCGGCTGCTCTCCGCTGACTCTTCGAGGATGTGCACCCATTCGCCCGGAAAGACGTTTCCCAGCACGCCGGCGTAGTAATTGCGGCCGCCATGTTTGTCGCTGTA
>DASRYX010000758.1:0-5603 GCA_035686985.1 Planctomycetaceae bacterium
AATTGCCCCCCGCCTTGAGGAAGATCGGCCATTCCGAACCCGAGGGGATACCAGAGGTGACGCGGGATGGTATGCACGGGCAGTCCGCCAAACTCGTCGTCCCATTTCGAGAGCCGCGAGTAAAACACGGCAGCGTCGGTGATTTGCATCGCCTGCCAGTGGTCGGGCGAGGCCATCGGGGTCTTGCCGGCGATGCCAAGCACGATCCGGGGGCGGTACATTCGGAACAATCGCGCCAATGCAATGCGGGCGGAGAAGGAATCGAACAGGCTGCGATTGGGCAGGGTGAGCGTGTGCCGCACGTGGATGCCGAGAATCGCCGCCGCCGCTTTGGCTTCTTCCAGGCGGTGGGCCGCATGTGGGCTGCCGGGCGTCGGTTCCCCGTTCGTCAGGTCGATGATCCCGACCCGGTAACCCTGTTGCGATAGCCGTGCGAGGAGTCCCCCGACCGCGATTTCCACGTCATCCGGATGGGCGCCGACGGCAATCACATCGAGCGGTTCGGGCAGGGTCTCAGTCATGTTGGCGATTCAACGGAGGTCGCACAGGCGTCGGTCCCGCCACAGCAACTTTCCGCGGGGGCAGCGGCGGGAGCGACTCCCAAGGCTTGCCGCAGGAATTTGGCGAGGCGATGCGGGTGGGTAAAGGCCGCGTGTGTGCCGGTGGTGTGCATCCATTCGGACCGGGCGGAGGGCAGCGCGGCCTGAAGTTCCGCGTGGTGCTGATGAGCGCGCGGTCCGGCCCCTTCCGTGCTGATCAGCCACGTCGGCGTCTGCCAGTTCTCGACAATCCGCCGCACATCGACCTTGTGACACGCCAGTCCCTGTCGCGCCAACACGGACACCGGTAACGCTCCGGTCGTTTCGAGAAAACAGGACCAGCGGTCGGGGTCAAGGGGCGGGAACCACCGGCGATGATTCAGCCGCTGCACGTACTCCCGTTGCGGACATTGCGCGAGAGTCCGACGCGACCATAACGCTGCTTGCGCCAGTGCGCGTTCGCCGAGACTCAATCGTCGCTGGGCAAAGCCATCCTGCACAAACACCTTGCCAACGGCATCGCGTCGCTGGCGCGTGGCTTCGAGGGCGATCGCTCCGCTCCAGCTGATGCCGTATAAATTCGCGGGACCCTCGAGGTCCGGGGAAACAACATCCCACACATCGGCCGCGAAGTCGGTCAACGTGGGCGAGCGTCCGGTCGCACGCCAATCGATCGCAATCGAACGAATCTCATCCCGGAGCAGCCACGCGGTCAGGGCGAACAGATCACGTGTGCCGCCGAACGGGGAAAGAAAGACGACTGTGGGACCACGGCCGATGGTCCACCCCGAGAGACGCGCTCCGCGCGCCGATGTCCGTTCCCACACAGCCGTGGTGTCGTGCACGTTCCGCCAGACATCCCGGCAGCGCAACGGCGGGGGACAGCCTTCGTTAGGACTCGGGGCCAGTGAAGCGACGGCATCAGGAACGGCGACAGACATGGCGAGCCGCTCTATCCTAAGAATTGCTGGTCGGCATCAACGATGATCTGATGTGCGGTTGCGGAATCTTCCGCGGCGCGGAGACTCTGCAGAAAAGCAGGCTGCTGCATCAATCGGCCCAACCGGGCCAGTACCTGCAGATGCGTCCGTGAATCCCGGCACAGAACCAGGAAGAACAGATCGGTCAGTTGGCGATTGGGTGCACCGAACGGGATCCCAGTCGAGGTCTTGCCGAAGGCGATTACGGATTGGCCGATGGCATCGGCGAGTGGGTTTCGCGGATGCGGCATCGCCACGCCGTTGTCAAAGGCGGTGGACAGCACCGCTTCGCGTTCCTGCACGGCGGCCAGCACCGCCGCGGGTTGCCAGATCTGCCACGTACGCCCGGCGACTTCGACCAGGGTTTCGAGCACCGAACGTTTCGTACGGGCTTCCAAGGGGACCTGCACCGTTTCGAGCGCCAACAGGCTGGCGACCGGCGAGGCTTCATTCACTTCCTGCGAGCGATGGGTTTGCTCGACGAGCGCGAGTTCGCGATCGGTATACTCGCGCATCTCCTGTTCGAGCCAGTGGGTGATTTCCGTGGGATGAAACTGCCAGTCGCCGGCGATCTTGCGACCGGGGATGCGACCCCGGTTGACCAGTTTTTCGATTTCCCGACGATCGCGCCCGAGTTGCCGGGCGAGTTCATCCAGGGTGTACCAGTCTTGAGACATGGGCGGGCTAACCGGCAGGAAGGAAGCAGCGGGCAGGGCAACCAACAACGAACGGGCCGGGATCGTTTCGTCTCACTGTCCGCACGGCCAATGCAGACGCCTTGTATTGTGCGCGATCGGCGAACCGTCCGCTACCCCGCCAGCATCCGGCGGCGTTGCCGTGCCACGTTGTTCACCCATGCCGAGCAGTGCAGCAGCGCTTCGCGACCGTTCCACCACTGCGGGGTCAACGCCGGCGCGGCACACTCCCAGGTCCCCCGGAAACCTGCCCCGCAGAGCCGCTCAAGTGTGGCGGCAGGCTCATCGACGGTACTGGAGGTCGCCGCAACCCGGTTCGTTGACGACCCGGCTTCGATCGGGGATGTGACCACGAAGAGCTTCGCGGCATACGCTTCCCACGGGTGATCGTCAGTGGCATCGTGAAACATTTTCGGCAACGGTGCGGCGAGTCCCACGTGAGCCGAACCGATGTCATCGAGAAACTCAGCCGCGGCTTTCCAGTTTCGAATCAACGAACGAGATGACGACGGCGCTCCGAAATCGACGAGAATCGCCAGCTTCAGTTGCCGGTCCGCCGCGGCACCGACGATGCGCTGGACGCCATCGATCGCCATGCGGCGTGCATGACGGTACGTGAACGTGCCTTGTCCCCCCGGGGCGATGACCAGCGTCTCCGCGCCGATACGATCCGCTTCTTCAATAGCGATCAGGGCATCATCGACGGCTTCGTGAAACCGAAACCCGAGCGTGCCTGTGAAGCCGCCAGCCCAACTCAACGTCGAGACGGGAACCTGCTGATGAAAGAACAAGTCGGTCGCGCGTTCGATGCCGAACTGCCAGAGCCGCTTACGCAACACGCCGAGCTGCCAGTTCGGGCGGGTCTGCAAGGCAGCTACCTGATCGGGGAGATCCGCGCCACAGATCAGCGACTGATGCATCGACAGGGAGACAGCGTACGGCAGTCCGGGTCCGGTCGTGCGCCAGAAGGGCCGCATCAATTTGGACCACCAGGGCGCCGTCGCAGTCGAAAGTGAATCCGTACCGCTCACGCAGGGTCCTTTCGTTGTCACTATCTGCAGGAAGACATCGCTTCGCGTTCACAAAACGATGCGATCCGTTTCATTCACGAAACATGCGGTGGCATTGTGCCGCCGCGCGAGGGACGTGCCAAGAGCAGAAGCCCAGAGAAAAACCTCTCCGGGCTTCTTTGACAATTCAGTGACGAAAGAGTTACCCGCGCGTCGTGATCTGCACCGACGGATCATCAGCCACATTCACCCAGACATGGATGTGCGGCGCGCCGCGATAGTGCCAGACGAATGACGGTCCTTCGAGCCGCCACATGTCCCAGACCTTGTCATTGCCGAGATCGCCCGATTGATAGAAGGCGATATGGCAGCGATCGAGACCACCCTGCGCTTCGAGACACTTGCGCGCTTCGGTCTGATCCGATGTGCGATACGGTTCGAGCAGTGTGCTCAGCACTGTTTGGGCATGGGCCTTCTGATCAGCGGTCAATTCACTGATCGGCAGACCAGGAATCGTTTTCGACTTGCCACTGAAGTGGACCTGGCTTTCGGGCGGAGCCTGCTCGATGAGCGCAACGTCGCGTTGCTTACCATCGAGCATCTGGAAGAGCGCGTTGGCTTTCTTCGACTGGTCCCAGAACACGCTGCCGGGGTGATCCGGAGCTTCGTTAAAGTCCTTCGCGGCGTGGCCGTAGAAGATCGGTCCGCCGAACGCCGTGTGCTCGGTGCTGTCACCGTCGCAACGGATGGTGAGGTGCCGCCCGGTCATCACGAATTCAAACTTGCCCGAGCCCGGCGTGCCGAAGAGCGCGATCGACTGCTGCTTGCCATAGCCCTGGGCGTCATCCTGCAGTTGCTTCTTGATGCGGTCGTGCCAGTCAGGATTGTAGAGGCCCCAGAACAGGGCTTCGATCATGTCCTGCTGGTCTTTCTTGAAGAACTTGCCGTCGCCGATTTTCTTCTCAGTGATGTTCCAGTTGTTGGAGACATGCATCCGCAGCAGGCCGCGATCGTCTTTGTGATCCCAGTCGAAGCAGATTTCGTCTTTCTGTTCCGGCGTGAGTGAGTCGTAGAGCGTCTTGACGAGGTTCTCGGGTTTCGGCTTGCCCGCCGAATCATCACCACGGGCCCAGGTGGGGCCGAAGCTCATCGCGGCAGCGGCGGCCCCGGCGGTTTGCACGAACTGGCGACGCGAGACGGGCGAAAACAAACCACCATCACAATCGGGGCACTGAGCCATGATGAAGTTCCCGTGAGAGGCCGAGAGGATCCAGAAATCACCCCAGCAGTATGCGCGCGGGCCGATCAAATTCGCAATCACATTCATGTGCGGGAATCCCGTAATTCAGGTGACGACCGCAGGAATTGGGCGATCCCGTATTCCCACAGGCGAAACGTCTGTTACGCTATTTCCATCAGAAAGACTTTCGATCACGGTGACGCTGTGAGGGCCGCAGCGTGAGGGCCGTCGAAAGTGACTCTGCTCGTGTGAACTGTTGATGCGCCGGAGCTGCTCGCATGGTCTCGCATTGGTCCTGGATTGCTTTCCTTTCTGTGGTGCTGTGCGCGGGAAGTGCACTCGCGGCGAACACGCCGCCGGTCGCGCGGGGGATTGCGAATGTCACCGCGAACGAAGATGGTCCGCCGGTGACCATCAATCTCTTCACGGCCTTTGATGATTCCGAAACGCCGGATCGGCAATTGCGATTCAGCGTCGCCAGCAATACGAACCCCACGCTGGTGGCGACGAGTGTCAATGCACTGACCGGACAACTGGTCCTGACGCTGCGATTAAATCAGAGTGGCGTCGCGCAGCTGCTGGTCCGCTGTACCGATACCGGTGGGCAGTCGGCGCAGTCCTCATTTCGTGTGACGGTCAATCCCGTTCCTGACGCGCCAACACTGGGACCGATCCCGGTGCAGCAGGCGAAGGTCGGGCTGGTCTTCACGCTCACCGTGAAAGGCCAGGACGGTGA
This sequence comes from Planctomycetaceae bacterium, assembly GCA_035686985.1. Classification (GTDB taxonomy): domain Bacteria; phylum Planctomycetota; class Planctomycetia; order Planctomycetales; family Planctomycetaceae; genus DSVQ01. The sequence goes on from DASRYX010000758.1 coordinate 5,201, forward strand.
TCTGCCCAACGACGTGTTGCGGTACACGCTCGATGCGGCATCGCTCGCCCGTGGCACGACCATCGCCACGTCCAACGGATCGGGTTCCATCCGCTGGGCACCGCCGCGTGGTTCTGAAGGGCAAACGTTCCCGGTGACGGTCACGGTGCTTGATCGGAACAACCAGTCCGCGTCGCAAACGTTCCAGATTCAAGTTCAACAAACAACGGTCATCACGAATCCCCCACCACCGCCGCCACCGCCATTACCACTGGTTGCGGTGAATGATCGGACCAGCATCGCGGTCGGACAGTCGGTGAATCTGACGAACCTGATTCGTGCCAACGATCAGACCAATGGCCGCGCGACGCGGATCGTCCAGATTCGGTTCCCGTTCTACGTGAATCCCTACGAGATCCTGCAG
>DASRYX010000759.1:0-19066 GCA_035686985.1 Planctomycetaceae bacterium
CGGCCATTGGGTTTGAGGCTTCAGCCACGGCTGGCAGCAACGAACGTCATCGCGAGTTGCGGCAGCTGGCGGGGAACCTGCTGCGGGAAAAAGTGAGCGATCAGCGTTGCCCGGCGGATGCGCGGATTGAGCGGTTCCTCAACGCGCACTTTGCAGATGTGCTCGGTGAGTCGCGGTTGCGTCTGCCGTCGGCGCTCGTGTTGCCGTGTCATGGGGTCGCGCGGGAGCTGTCGTTGCCTTCCAATAGCGACTGTTTCCGCAACGAGATTCTGACGTCTTACCGGGTTCGCAACGGGGTGTTACATAATCCACGGAGTGACCGCCGGACGACGAAGGGGACGTTCCACGTCTGCGAAGGTGGATTGCCGATCCCCGGTGACAAGCAAGCGGTGCCACGGGCGACCTATGTGCGGTTGTTGCAGCACGCCGTGAATCCCCCGGATGACGTGTTGGTTGTGCCGTTAACGTCCGATGACACGCCGGTGCGGGCGTTCTGCTCGCTGTTGTTGCGACCCGTGGTCTGTCCTGCTGTGCCGGGAGTAAACTTCGAGCGCAGCCTGGAAGTCCGCTTCTTCGCACCCGCGGGACTGGTCAGCAATCTTGATTTCGTTGAATCTATCTTCGGCAACGCCGGTGATCCGTATGTCCCCGAGAACGACGCCGGCCTTGACGTGGAGCACTGGACTGGGCACACCGGTTGCGTGATTCTCGCTCCGCATCTCACACGACTCACCAAGCAGGAACTGGGTTTGCCGGAGTGGGCGCAAGCGACGGAACGCCAGCGACGCGATGGGATGTGCTGGCGTGATCCCGAGGAACGATATAACGACGGCCAGGCGTTCAAAGTCACTTGCCGGGATGCCTCCGGGGTCATCGTGACGCTGATTGCCGACAATTACTACGGTTACTGTAAGAAGGAAGTCAAAACCCAGATTTCCTACTCCGCGAATTTGCTCGGCAGCGCGGAAGAAGAGCACTCCGGCGGGACGATCGCCTTCGCCAGCTATAACCTCGGGCTGGAATTCCAGGCACGGGATTATCGCACGCACGAGCGGACGCTGGAACAAGTCGCGCATCATGATCCCTCTACGATCGTGATGCAGCATGACGGTTACGCGATCGATCCGGCCCACGACGATTTGATTTTCATTCCGCACGACGCGCGGGCGAGTGTCTCGCGCCTGGAAGTCTGGTGGCAGAAAGACGGCGTCGAAAAATCGCTGATGCTGCGGCCCGGCAAAACCTACATGACGCCGTCGGGATACAAGCTGCAGTTGCAGAAACATCCGACGACGGGAAGCTGGCGACTCATTGGCACGGTCGCGGAAGGCCGCTTCTGCCATAAACCGTGCACTGTTTCCGGCGGCGGGAAGAGCGAGATTTCCAAGAACCTGCATGATTACATCATCTATGGTCCGATCTTCGTCGCCGATCTCGACAAAGACTTTGAGCTTGTACAGAAGCTGCTCGATCATGACTTTGGAAATCGCTGGAAGCCGGGCCGCCGTCCTGCCAATTCGGTACTTCCGAGCCGTCCGCTGCTGAGTCCCGATCGATCACTGGGGAGCGTGATCAAGCTCCTCACGCCGTCCGACGACTACACGCCGGAATACAACTCCTGGCTGGCGTCATTTCCGGACCACATCTACCCGCTGGTGTTCATCATCAAGCGATTCATCCCGGCGGAGTCGATTGATCACTGGCGTGACTTCCTCAATGTTGATTCCATCAACGGTCGGCCTGGACATGAACTGAAAGCGCAAGGGCGGCGACTGGCGGGCGGCTACCTGCGCGTCGGGCTGCTGGCATCGCAACAATGGCGCACGTTCAAAGTACGGCAGGATTTCGCCCCGTCGGTGAAGATTCAAACGGAAGACGACATCACGGCGTCGACCGTCGTCCCAGCCAGCCAGATCAGTCATCTCGGCCTGGTCTCATCGGAAGTCAGCTATAAGTTCGCGACGAACTGCGAATACCGTCTTTTTCAGCGACCCGATGACGCCATCCATCGCGGACTCGACAAGCAGACGGAAGCTGATCTCGCTCGGTCGGACAACTTCATCTCGAACTTTGAGCCGCTTTCCTCGGAGCAATGTCAGCGGCTCGCGGATCGTGTTACGGAGTTTGACCTCTTCACCAAACCGATGCGGCGACTTTTGAAGAGTACGGCCGCCGCGCGCGTGGGAACGGTCGTCTCGTCGGCACACGCACGGCTGGTCGATGGCAAACCGAGCAAAAATCCGCGCTATCTGCAGATCCGGCCCGATCTCACGACGCCCGATGTGCGGTACATTGCCGAGCGCGGGATGCGACTCGCACGCGGGCTCAGCAGTCATGATCCTGTTTCCATTCCCGTGCACGCGGTACTCATCGGCCGGCGCAACAATCCGCCCGATCGTGAGGCCGGGATTCGACCCTTGTCGGTCTACGGGCCCATTCATTACCAGGAGTTGCCCGAGCTCTTCATGGACGTGATCTGCTCGCTGACCGGGAAGAGCCCCTCGACGACCGGTGCGGGATCAGAAGGGGCGCTCACGAAAGGACCGTTCAACGCGCTGCGCACCATTGTCGACGTGAATGCCGCACTGGTATCGGCGATTCTGACGGGATTAGGCGGGTTCAGCTCTGCAGCCGGACACATCGGTCCGCAGCATCGCGTGGACCACGACGTTAGCCTGCTGATCCCGGAAATCTGGTGCCGGCTCAGCGTCAAGGAGCGCGATCCGGCGTTTCTGATTGCCGAAGGACATCTGGAACGGGTCCAAGATTTTCAGTTTGCAGGACGGGTGATTCCCGGCAGCCGTCTGGGATACCGGATTACCGCCAGGTTCGTGCGGACCTTCCTCGGCCGTATTTTTGATCACCCTGATCGTGTCTTCGAGGCGTCTTTCTTGCGCCCCGAGACGCAGGATCTCGAGGCTTTCGTCGATGGCATCGAGAACATCACCGAAGCCCAGCAGCGCGTCGCCCTGCAGACGTTTGAGGACGGCTCGATCGACGATGCGTGTCCGCCGTTGAAGGCGTTACTGTCAATCATGGCGTACGGCTCGTTCGAGGACATGGACGCACAACATCCGAAAGTGCGGGGGATGTTCACGCGGGAGGCGCTCCTCGCGAGTAACTGGTACCGCGATCGCCTGCAAGCCAAGCAGGAGTGTGACGGACAGTTGTGGCAACGTCATGTGGCGACATTGGACGATTGGCTGAAAAGTCACGTTGGCGACAATGACGACCTGGTGACAGAAATGCAGCGCCGCCGGGCTTATGCCGCGCAACAGCTCGAACAGTCACGATCCCCCGGATATCTCGACAACTTGCGCGGCACCCTCGGCGTGGACCCGAGCTTGTACCGTTCTACAGTCGGCAACTGAGAGCACCGTGGCACGGGATCAGAGTAAGGCGACGATCACGGAGATCAGGAGCAGGATCGCGCCGGTCAACCGGAAGAGCAGCGTGCGTCTCGACAGGCTGCCTTCGGGGTTCACCGCGAGGCGACCCAGCAGCCACGCCAGCAGAACCGACCACAATCCCCGCAGGGAGTAGACGATGTTGACCCGCGTGGCGTCGCCAAAACGGCCCAGCGAATACGAGATGCTGATCGCCTGAGCGGCCATGAGCAGCGTCGCCACGGTCAAAGGTCCCACGGCTTTGATCTGCACAAGACGTGCGGGGGAATCGGTCCAGGGAAGCAGGCCGCAAGAGATCACGCCGGTGAAAATGAACATGACGGTCAGAAACCGCGCGGCTCCGTAAATCCGGCCGTAGTGCTGGAGACCGATGTCAAACAAAGATAGGGCCGTGGCTGCGAGCACTGCCAGTACCACGGTGAGCGTCGCGCGGCCCGTGGTTAACCGATGACTCGCGGACGACCCCGAACCGATTTGGACAACGCCGATCCCCACGGCTGCCAGCACGGCGGCAATCCAGATCGGCGTGTTGATCGCCTTCTCACCGACCAGCACGCTCAGCAGCGCCACGATGATGATCTTCACCCCGAAAATGGGCGTGGCCAGCGACACGTCCCCAAACTGAAACGCGAGGTATGTGCAGAGCTGGCCCAACACAAACGCGAAGGCGATGGCAGCGGCCGGTGCCCAGGCGGTCATCGGCAGGGCATCACCCCGCACGAGGCCGACGCCAGCCCAGAACACGGCGAGGGTTAGATTGGAGAGCGCGGTGTTGGTGTAGGAACTCGTTCCGCGGAGAGCCGATTGCTTGGCGAAGGTCGCTCCGAACACAAACAGCAGACTGGAAAGCAGAGGAAACAGCAGATGCCATGAACTGGGAGCGTGGGGATCGATTTCGAATCTGTCCTGGTGAGGTCGTGGAAGTCATCTGTTAAGGAAGTCGGCGAAGATGAGATCACGGACACCAGCCGGTCACATTCGTTCGCCGGGAATCTGGCTGGCTTGTTTCACCCACGCCAGGAATTGGACTTCGTCGAGGACATCGTCTTCACGAAGATTGAGATACCGCACGTCCTTCTGTTTGGATTCACCGGGCGGGATCGGTCGCAGGGCAGCACCTCGGAAGAAGGCGACCTTGATGTACTTCGCAAAACAGTGGATGCCGAGGAACCAGACGCCCTCTTCGACACCGTACAGCGGGGAGTTCCATTTGACGGCTTTGCGGACCTTTGGTACGGCGCGGACGATCAACGCGTCCAACCGCTTGCCGAGATCGCTCTTCCAGCCTGGCATCGCGGCGATGTAAGCCTGCACGGGCGCATCGCCATCGCCTTTGGCGATTTGCGGATTACCACCCGAAAGCAGCTTCACCGGCTTCGCAGCAGCGCCACCGGCTTTTGTCTTCGGTGACGGTTTGCCTTTTGAGTCGGCAGAGCGAAGGTTCTCCGCGACGGCGGCTTTGATCAGCGCTTTGAAGGCCGTGGGGTTGAGCGTCTCGCCTTCACGGAGATCGATCGCCCGCCGCGCGTTGCCTTCGAGACTCGAATTGAACAGCCCGTGCGGATCGGCGAGCGAGGCCCCGCGCATGAACGTCACTTTCACCACCTGCTTGTAGGTCTCACCGGTGCAGACGATTCCGCCGTGAGACCAGACCGGCACGCCCGCGGGATTCGTCGGCTTCATCCATTTTCGCTCCTCGACCATCTCCGGGTCCGCCAGGACGATCAAGCGGCGAATTTCGGCCAGCATTTCTTCGCGCCAGTCGGCAGGCAATGAAGTCAGCATGGCTGACGTCGGCGCAGCTTTCTTTTTCGAAGCGCGCGATGCACCGCTGCTCTTCAGCTTCGTCCTGGTCTCCGTCACGATCGTCCCCTTCGTTGAATCTTCTCACCCATTCTGATGGTTATGCCAGAACCGATCGTGGGACGCTATCAACGGCGATCAAACCCGGACGGCACAGCGACCGCCGCTTGGCAAACCGCGACGGAGATCGATACGCTGATGAGGAATTCGAACTCCTGTCCCGGGAGTTTGCCAGCGATCTGTCGACGCGATTCTACTTCTTTGGAGTTCCAGGATGTCGAAGACCACACCGCAAGTGCATCGGCGCGGGTTTCTGAAAACGGCTGTTTCGGCGGCCAGCGCGGTGATCGCCGCCCCGATGATTATCCCCGGTTCGGCGCTCGGCTTGAACGGAGCCGTGGCCCCGAGTGAACGCGTGAACGTCGGCGGCATCGGGATCGGCAATCGCGGCAGTTATGACCTCGGCTGCTTCCTCGAACAGAAAGACGTTCGTTTCACCGCGGTGTGCGACGTCAAGGAAGCCCGCCGGATCGCGGTGAAGAAGCGCGTCGATGATCTGTACGGCAACCAGAGCTGTGCGATGTTCCGCGACTTCCGCGAACTGCTCGATCAGAAAGATATTGATGGCGTGCTGATCGCCACCGGTCCCAACTGGCATGCCACCGCGGCGATGGCAGCGGCCAAAGCCGGCAAGGACATGTACTGCGAAAAGCCGTGCACGAAGAACATCGCGCAGAGCCTGATTCTCCGTGACACCATGCGTCGCACCGGCCGCGTTTTTCAGGCCGGAACGCAGCGCCGCAATCTGCCCCACTTCGCGTTTGCGTGTGAACTGGCGCGCACCGGAAAGCTCGGAAAGCTCACGAAGGTGTACGCCCATCCGCGCGGCATGACCTCCATTATGAGTGGCTGGCAGCCCGAACAGCCCGAGCCGGACAAAGAGCAGGTCGACTGGGAAATGTACCTCGGACCCGCGGCTTGGCGTCCGTTCAATGCGAATCTGCTGGACGGCTTCAACTTCGAAAAGGGGGGCGGGTTCGTCGCTGGTGACGTCCGTACGAACAACGTCGGCGGCGGCGTGCTCGAATGGGGCTCCCATTGCGTCGACCTGTGCCAGTGGGCCGTCGGTGATTGTCCTCCGCCGGTGGAATACAACCCGCCGAAGAATGGCGAACTCGTCGCGAAGTATGCGAGCGGTGTCGAACTCATCTTCCGCGAACAGGGGTGGATTCCCCTCGGTTCGTGCCCGGTTCGTTTTGAAGGCGAAAAGGGCTGGGTGGAAGCGGGTGACAGCGGCAAGATCGTTCTCAGCTCACCGGAACTGCTCGCCGGGCGGACGGTCGCTGAGATCGATGGTTACCCCGCGACCTTCCACGTGCGCGACTTCCTCGACTGCGTGAAGACCCGCGGCCAGACGAAGGGCAATGCGGAAGCCGCCTGCAATGCGCACATTGCGTGCCATGCGGCGAACGTGGCGATCCTGCTCAACCGTCCGATGAAGTACGACACGGAGAAGCATGAGTTCCTCGATGACGAAGAGGCGAACCGCTTGCGGTCGGAAGCGCTGCGGGAACCGTGGCGGTTCTAATCACCATCACTGCGGCCTGACGTCCAACGTTATTTCTTCTCTCATCAAATTGACTTCATTGCGAATAGAGATCGGGAGCACCTCATGCTGACCCTGCAACACGTTTCTCGCACCGCGCGATGGTTCACTGCCACGCTGATTCTGACTCTGCAGATCCCGGCGGTTGCCGCAGACAAGGAAGACGACCTGCTGGCGATTCTCAAGGGGGACGCCGCTGCCGCAGAAAAGGCAATGGCGTGCAAACGCCTCGCAGTTTATGGCTCGAAAGCCGCCGTCCCGGAGTTGGCCAAATTCTTGTCGAATCCGCAACTCGCATCATGGGCACGGATTGCCCTCGAAGCGATCCCCGGCACCGAAGCCGATGAAGCGTTGCGTAAGTCGACCGAATCGCTCGAAGGAAATCTGCTGATCGGTTCAATCAACTCGATCGGCGTCCGGCGTGATGCCGCCGCGGTCGAATTGCTGACGACTCGCCTCAAGGACAAAGACACCGAAGTGGCCACGGCGGCGGCGGTCGCCCTGGGACACGTCGGCAATGACGCGGCGGCGAAATCACTGCGGGATGCGCTCGCCAGCGTCACCGGGCAGGCGCTGGGGGGCGTTGCTGAAGGGGCGATTCTCTGTGCCGAACGGCAACTGGCGGACAACAAGGCCGAAACGGCAACGGCGATTTACGATGAAGTCCGGAAAGCCGATGTCCCACGACAGCGGAAGATCGAAGCGACCCGCGGGGCGATTCTGGCCCGCAAGCAGGACGGCTTGCCGCTGCTGGTCGAACAACTGCGGGCCGACGACTCCGGCATGTTCCAGATTGCGCTGAGTACCGCGCGGGAGATTTCTTCCAGTGATGTCGACAAGGCGCTCGCTGCGGAACTGGATCGCGCCGCTCCCGAACGGGCGGCGTTGATTATCTCCGTGATCGCCGATCGCCCGGACGGTGCCAATCTTCCCGCCGTCCTGAAAGCTGCCGGTTCCGGACCGAAGCCGGTGCGTCTCGCCGCGCTGACGGCGATCAGCCGAATCGGGAACCCGTCGTGTCTCTCGACTCTGTTCGAAGCCGCCGCGGACGCTGATGCGGAAATCGTCGAAGCCGCGCAACTGGCCCTGAGCGAACTCCCCGGCGACGGCGTGAACGAAGAAATTCTGTCGCGGCTGCCGAAGGCCCAGGGGAAGACGCAACTGCTGCTGATCGAAACGATTGGTCAACGGCGGATTCAAGCTGTCCCCGCACTCGTGACGGCACTCGACAGCTCGGACAAGTCCGTGCGAGCCGCGTCGCTCAAAGCCCTCGGAAACACGGTGACCCCGAAGAACCTCAACGTGCTCATCACGCAGGTTGTCACCTCGAAGCAGGCCGATGACCGTCCGGTCGCACTGCAGGCACTCAAGACGGCGGCTGTCCGCATGCCGGACCGCGATGCCTGTGTTACGGAACTCGCTGCAGCGATGACGAAGGCGAACGGTCCGACGAAGGACGAGTTGCTGGAAATCATCAGCGAAGTCGGCGGAGCCAAGTCGTTGCAGACCATCGGTGCTGCTGCCAAGAGCAACGACCCGCAACTGCAGGACACCGGCAGCCGCCTGCTGGGGAAATGGGCGAGCGTCGATGCCGCGCCGGTGCTGCTCGATCTGGCCAAGACCGCGTCGAGCGATAAGTACCACGTCCGCGCGGTGAAGGGGTACATCAGCCTGGCTCGCCGGTTCGCCACACTGCCGGAAGCCCAGCGGCTGGAAATCTGCCGGAACGCGCTGGATGTCGCCCGCTATCCGGCGGACAAAAAGCTCGTTCTCGATGTCCTGAAGCTGTATCCGACCGTGGAGTCGTTGAAGCTGGCCATCAAAGCCCGCGAGATTGCGGAGATTAAGGATGACGCCGCCGACGCCGCCCGCGCCATCGCCCCGAAGGTGAAGGGGGATCCGGCTCCGGTGAAAGAGATCATGGCGAAAGCCGGTCTCGACAAGTAAGCCGTTCGCGAAAAAAGAGCCGGAAAGACCTCTCTCCGGCTCTTTTTCGTTTCGACAGCAGAGATTCACAGAATAATCCGGCCTTCGGCGGCATCGCACAGGTGCGGCGAAGTAGGTGTAAGTCCCCAACCAGTCGCAAGTTGACGCGGATGGGACGACGATCTAAGATGGCGTGGATCGATCATTCTTGATCGGTTGTCCGGCTGTGTGCCAGGAGATTGCTGATGAGTGCGATTGTGCTGCCTCGCGCGCTCGCTGTCGGTGTGATCTGTGTTTTCGCCGGGACTTCGCTGTGGGCCGAAGATGTGCCCGCACGGATGACACCGCCTCAGCTCGATGCCTTGATCGAGCGGGACCTGAAGTCACCGTTATCGCCTGTTCTCAACGACGAACAGTTTCTACGTCGGGTGACCCTCGATCTCGCCGGGCGGCAGCCGACACCGGACGAAGTCGACGACTTCATGGCGTCGACCGCCGCCGACAAGCGCGCGCAGGCAATTGAGCGTCTGCTTGCTGATCCCGCGTTCGGTCGCAACTGGGCTGATTACTGGTCGGATACGATTGCCTACCGCATCCCCCCGCCGGAGTTGACGTTTCTCAACTACGATCCGTTCAAATCGTGGATGGCATCCCAGTTGAATGAGAACGTCGGCTGGGATCAGACCATTCGCGATATCCTTGCGGCCTCGGGCAAAGTGAAGGACAACCCGCCGGCGACATTCGTGGCCTATCACGAAGCCCATCCGCAGCGGCTCGCCTCAGAAACAGCCCGCATCTTCCTGAGCCTGCAACTCGGTTGCGCGCAGTGCCACGATCACCCGTTCGATGACTGGAAGCGCGAACAGTTCCACGAACTGGCGGCGTACTTCACTCGCGCGTCGGTCAAGTTCCCGTGGAATGAGGGGATCGAAACCGAAGTGAAGGACAAGGGCAAGGGCGAGTATGAAATGCCCAACGTGCAGGACCCGACGAAGAAGGGGACCGAAATGGCCCCGGCGTTCCTCACCGGCGAAAAACTTCCCAAAGGGAAATCCGACGTCGAGCGGCGGAAAGAACTCTCGCAGCTGATCGCTTCGGAACAGAATCCGTGGTTTGCAAAGTCGTACGTCAATCGCGTCTGGGCCCGGTTGATGGGGCGCGGATTCTTCGAACCAGTCGATGATTTCGGTCCGGCGATCACTCCCGAATTGCCGGGGGTGCATGAAGCGCTGTCGACTGAGTTCCGCGTCTCCGGCCACGATGTCAAAGCGTTCTTCCGCCTGGTGATGAACACGCAGGCGTATCAGCAGGAGCTTCCGGTTTCGGCATCCACCGATGACCGCCCGTTCTCCGCGGGAGCCACCGGCAAGCTACGGGGTGACGAAATCTTTGCCTCGCTGGTCACCGCGATCGATCTGCCGAACGTGACCCCACCGAAGATGGCGCCGACCAAGGAGATTCGCTTTCCACCACCGCCGAAGAGCACGCGTGATCTGGTCGCAGAGGCGTTCGCGTTCGATCCATCGGCTCGCGTGGAAGATGTCAGCCGCACGCTGCAGCAGGCGATGTTGCTCATGAACAACGACCAGTTACAGAAGCAGGTCGATGCGCGCCCGGAGAGCGGGACTGTGCTCGCGAAGTTGCTGAAGGAAGAAGGCGATAACCGCGCCGCGGTTGAGCAACTCTTTCAACTGCTGCTGGCCCGCAAGCCGCGCGAGACTGAGCTGAAGGTCACGCTTGAGCATGTTTCGTCCGTCAGCAACCGGGGTGAGGCGTTCGAGGACGTGCTGTGGAGTCTGATCAACTCCGCGGAATTCACAACCCGGCGGTAGGTTTCGCCATGCTGCCTGTCGAACCCGTCGAGACGCCGCGGTCGCAATTCCTCAGTGAGCTGCGCGCCACTTTCCTGCATTGGGAGCAGTTGCGCGTCGTTTATAACCTCGTGCTGGTCGCGCTCACCTGCACGTTGGTCTTCGGCTTCCGCCCGGAGATTTCCGGCGATCCGGGCTTCTGGGCCGGGGCGATGCTCGCGGCCGTCGCGGCGAACTTCTGTTTCTTTCTTGGACCGATCGCTGACTGTTACATCCGCTGGCTGGGCTACCGCAGCCGCGTGGTCACGTATGGTGTGTTCGGGGTCGGGATGGCGTTTGCCAGTCTGGTGACCCTCGTCGCGGCCATGCTGACCATCAATCCGAACACGTGAAGTCTCCCGCTGGAACCGCATCATGCCGCAGACCATTCTTGATCTCGCCACCAGCCGCGACGGCGTTGTGGGCCGTCGGGCCTTCCTGCGGACGATGGCCGCCGGTGCGGGCGTGGTGTCGCTGGGCTGGCGCGACATGGTGATGGCGCAAGCCGCCGAGCTGCGCAAACACGGCAAGTCGATGATTCTGCTCTGGATGGACGGCGGTCCGAGCCAGTTCGATACCTTCAATCCGAAGATCGGCTCGAAGAATCAGGGACCGGCGACGGCCATCGACACTATCGTGCCCGGCATTCAGTTCGCCGACTTCTGGCCGCAGACCGCCAAGATTGCCGACCGCCTGGCGGTGATCCGTTCCATGCGAACCACAGAAGCCGAACATGACCGGGCGATTACGCTCGTCCGCACCGGGTATGGCCCCAATCCGGCCGTTCGATACCCCACGTTTGGCTCACTCGTGGCGAAGGAACGCGAAGACGCGGAATACGATTTTCCGGCGTTTGTCCGCATCGGCAAGCCCCGCATCAAGACTCGCGATGTTGATGCCGGCATCATCGGCGTGCGGTATTCGTCCTTCAATGTCGATCAGGCCGGGACCTTGCCGCCGAATGTGCTGCCGGTGGTCGGGGAGTCGGTATTGCGACGACGATTGTCACTGACGGAGAAGCTCGACGCGGAGTTCGCTGCGGCCGGTGCGGCGAAGGAAGTTGCGGAGAAACGATCGGTCTACGATCGCACCGCACGGTTTGTGACGAGCCCGCGGCTCTCGACGTTCGATCTCGATCGCGAAGCGCCCGAGATGCGGGACGCCTACGGTCGCACCGACTTCGGTCAGGGATGTTTGCTCGCCCGGCGGCTGGTGGAGCAGGGCGTCAGCTTCGTCGAAGTCATCAGCACCGGCGGTCGCAATGACGCCGGGTGGGACACGCATAACAACGGCTTCCGCGATCAGCCGTACCTCTGTGCGGAATCGGATCCGGCCTTGGCGACGCTCATTCTCGATCTCGAACAGCGCGGGATGCTGGAGAACACGCTGGTGGTCTGGATGGGTGAATTCGGTCGCACGCCGAAGATCAAGCCCGATGGCGGCCGCGATCATTACTCGAAGGGCTGGCCGGTGGTTCTCGCCGGCGGCGGGATCAAAGGCGGTCAGGTGATCGGTGCGACCGACGCCGACGGCATCGACGTGACCGAACGTCCCGTGGGGATTCAGGACCTGTTCTGCAGCTTCTGCAAGGTCCTCGACATCGACGCGCACAAAGAGTACTACACCGCCGACGCCCGCCCGATCAAACTCGTCAGCGGCGGCGAAGTGGTGTCGGAATTGTTCTCATGAAGTCTGCGTCGTGCTACGCCACTCTCCATAAATAATCGTTTACAACGCTTGCATCGTGGTTTTATGCTCTGGTCTTCTGTTCCCCTTCAACAGAAAGGCGAGCCCATGGTCCGGGTGAATCTGGTGCTGGTTCTGGTTGCGGCGAGCTTTGCTGGCTGCGCTCCGGCGTATACCGCCACTTGTACGTGTGATGGCGTTCCCATCAGCAAGACGGTCTGCGGCCAACGCTCGCAGGATGAGCTTTGTTCCACGGCGGTAGGCGAGGCCGCAGCCCAGTGTCAGGGTGCCATCACCGGCTGCACGTGCACCAAAACCAGCGAACTCGCGTTCTGCACGGGACGCGTTGCCGCCGACATCGATTTGAAGCCCATTCCTGATCCGAGCTTCGATTAGTCGGCAAGCATCTTCGCTGTGATGAGCAATAAGAGACCCAGCCTTGGGAAAGGCTGGGCTTCCTTGGCAACGGATCAGTACCGCAGCGTGCTCATCAGGTAGATCATCTCGGCATCGCCGCGGGGTGTGGTGTTGTCGATGTAATCGCCGTACCAGAACCAGTAGTAACCGGCTTCGAAGCTCCAGTTTGCGTTGAAGGCGAACGTGCAGGTGATGTCGAACTCCTGCCCGACATCCGCACCGTTGTTCGGCGTTCCCGTCGCCACCCCGGCGACGTTGTAGAGCACGTCTTGCTGATTCGCGAGCGAGAACCAGTGGCCCGCGAACTGCGTGGTCATCTTCTGGTGCGGTTTCACCGTGAAGCGGTAGTTGATGTCCTGAATGTTCTGCCGGGCGATGTTGTCGATCAGGCCGAGATACGCGTGCACCAGGCCGTAGTGCTGGAAGAATGTGTTGTTCTGCCCGTCCGCCGGATCCTGGTCGCCGGACGCCCAGTCGTAGAAGACCCACAGGTTCGGCTCCCAAGGGGCTTCCTTCCAGGTGTGACCGGCACCACCGGTGAAGTAGCCCGCCTGCACGGACGCCCGCTGGGCCGCGGTTCCGACCAGTGTGCTGCGATCGTTGCCGAACTGGGAACCCCCTTCGACTTCCGCATGCCAGATGCGCGCGCCGTCCTCTACCGGGCAATTGCCCAGCCAGCGCGTGCCCAGCGTGTACCGATCGCCCTGCGGATAGTTCGCCTGCACGAGATCGCTGTGGCTCCAGAGGAAGAAGACGTCGAAGGTGTTGTCCTTGATCGCCTTGTAGGTCCAGTAACTCCCGCCGAAAAGCACGTTGCGGTTGCGGAAGTCGGGCGTGTTGTCATACCGGGCCAGCGGTTGATCCTGCGGCGAGGACGTGTTCACCGGATTGACGAGCCACGCGTCATAATCCCAGGTGTCGTTCTTCGTGAAGAGCTTGAAGCCTTCGAAGTTCCGGCGGATGTTCGACCAGTCCAGCGGAGACACCAGCCGCTGATTGCCGTAGAGCAGTTCCTGGCGACCGACGCGGAACCAGACCGGCTTGTCCATCATCTCCGTGACTTTGACGTCGAGGAGATAGTTCTGGAGATCCCAGCGGTTGACGTCGATCCCCTGGAAAGGCAGGTCGTTATTGAACGTCGAGCCGTCGATCATTTCGACGTACGCGCGCAGCCAGTCAGACTGGGCGAGGTTCACATACTGACGCCAGCGCCATTGCTGATAGTCGGTGTGTCCCGGACCGCCGGGACGCAGACGATTCGTCTCATCGATATAGCGGAAGCGGATTTCACCGCCGTAGGAAATCTTGAGCTGTTCGATGGCATCCGCGTCGAGGAACGAATTGGCAGGAATGTCCTTCAACTCTTCGCCGAAGAAATGCGGTGCGTTCGGCTTTCCTTTGTAAGAAAAGTCGTTGTCGAAGAACATGGGCTTCCACGGCTGCGGAGGCTGCTTGGGTGCGGCCGGCTTAGCCGCGGGAGCCGGAGCCAGGGGTGCTTGCGAAAAGACGGCGTCGACGGCCGCATTGACGGCCGGTGGAGGCGGAATGAGCAGCTCGGCCGCAGCCGGGGACACCGCATTGGCGGAATCAACGTCGACGGCTGTCAACGGAGGGGGCAGCTCGTCCGCCGCGGCGGTCGCCGTTAAACAGAGCGCGTAGCTGCAAGCCCGGGTGAACTTGGCCCAATCGAGGAACATCCGTGTCGCCTTTGGCCGGCGCAGCGCACCAGCGATTGAGTCACAAAGCCGATCGAGGCATCGCCTTTGCTTGCGGTTTTTATCGGTTGCGCGAGATTGCCGGATCAGCGGGCCGTCACCATCGAGCACAGTTGGACGCGGAGCGATCATGTGACTTTGCCGACGAGTCAAACTCTGCCGACATTGGAGAGGCGGTCCAACTGACTTATGGAGGTGAAAGCAGCGTTGATGAAACGCTTTGTCGGTCTTGAGTTACAGTGGAAGACCTGACCGCCGGGTGTCATCCCCCGGCTGTGGGCCGCCGCCGGGTTCGGTTTTCCGAAAGCAGACGGAATTCGGTCACAAGACGAATCAGTTCTGCGAGGGAATGCACCTGCAGCTTCTTCATGATCGAAGCCCGGCGCATTTCCACGGCCCGCTCGGTGATGTCAAACCGGGCAGCGATCGCCTTGTTCGGCGAGCCGTCCATGATGAGTGATAACGCTTCCTGCTCCTTGTCGGTCAACAGGCCCATCCGAAGTTCGAGATCATCAAAGCGCAGCTTTTCATCCCACCGGCGTCGATCTTCGGAGAGGGCCAGCTGCACGCGCTCGAGCAAGGTCTGTGCATGGAACGGCTTCTCGACGAACTCGATGGCGCCGGACTTCATCGCACGGATTGCCATCGGGACATCCGCATAAGCCGTCATGAAAATCACGGGCAGTGCGGCCCCTTCGGCGACGAGACGTTCGTAGAGTTCCAGCCCGCTGACTTCGGGCATGCGGACATCGCACACCAGGCAGGCCGGGCCGCTGCGCCGGTACGCCTGAAAGAAGTCGTGAGGAGACGCGTACGCCTCCGTCACCAGGCCGACTGACTGCATGAGATACACGAGGGAGTCCCGCATGTCCGCGTCGTCGTCGACAATGTAAACAACGGGTGTTGTGGTGGTCATGAGCGTCAATCAGGAATTCACGGAAATCGGAGCATCGCGGTCAGCGGCAGCGGTGTTCACAGGAGTCGAGGGATTCCACATCGATTCTGCAGGGAGGTTGCCGTCGTAATCGGGCGGGCCGTCCGCGGACAGTCGGCAACGGAAGGTCGCTCCGCCGTCGCTGTTGGTCTCTGCGGTGATCACCCCGCCGTGCGCTTCGACAATGCTGCGGGCGATGGCCAATCCCAGACCTGTCCCTTCCTGTCGCGTGGAATAGAACGGCTCAAACAGCTTTTCGATTGCATCCGCGGGAAATCCGCAGCCGCTGTCGCTGATCATCACTTCCACACCATCCTCATGAGTCCGGGATGTGCGGATCGTCAAGCGGCGGCGATAGGCTTCAGTGTTTTCCAGCGCCGCAAACGCGTTCTGAATGAGATTGGCAAACACCTGCTGGATCTGGATCGCATCCACGCGCACTTGGGGCAGGTCGGCGGCCAGTTCCAGTCGAACCTCAATGCCTTTGCTGCGGGCTTCGGTGGAACAGAGGTGGTCCATGTCCGTCACGAGATCGTTAATCTGGGCCAGATCCACCGCGTGCGGCTTGAATTGCGTGAAGCCTCGAACCCGGCGGATGATTTCTCCCCCCCGTAGCGCCGCTTTCAAAATGCGTTGCAGGGGCTCGCGCAGCGACTGGTCAGATCGCGCCCCTGTGGAGAGCGTCGTGAGGCAGCCTTCCGCGTAATTGGAAATCGCGCCCAGGGGTTGATTGATCTCGTGCGCCAGACCCGCGGCGAGTTGTCCCATGGACTTCAATCGATCCGCATGCGCGAGATGCTCGGCAAGCTCACGGTTGCGCTGCTCGACCTGTCGACGGACGGTGATGTCGGTGAGAATCAGCATGAATCCCTGCGGCTTGCCCTCCGGATCACTGAGCGGCTGCGGAAAGGCCAGCGTCTCGATGAAGCGGCCGTCGCGATGCCGCAGAGTGATTTCGACGGGGGCGGTGGTCCCCTCCGTCTGGCGACAGAATTCGTCATACCGGCGGCGATTCCCATCGGCGACAAAAATCGCCGCCGGAGCGCCGCGCAGTTCGTGCAGCTGGTAACCAACCATCTCGCAGAATCGCTGGTTGGCGAACTGCACCCGCTCCTGGGCATCGTGCACGACGAGACCGTCACTCATCGATTCGACCAGCCGGCGATACTGGGCTTCGGAATGTTCGAATTCGCGGCCCACCAGCTGCACGGCGGGACGAACGACCACGAATTGCACGAGCAGCAGCGTTCCCAGAATCGCGGCCATGATCAGCAGGCCCAAGATCTTCAATTGGGCCATGTGCTGGCGTGACTCCGCTTCGTAGAGCGCAACAATGGCATGCATCCGAGTCAGAAAGGCGTTCTCATTCGCCAGGATTTTCTGCACCACGGCGGCTTTGGCAGACGGAATCTCCGACAGTCCGCGATGCCCCTCGAGCACCATCGTGGCGTAGTCGTCGGACAACAGCTCGTTCGCCGCGTCCACCATCGCCTGGTAATACGGGTCCACCTCGGCAAACGCAGCCTTTACTGCGGCGCTGTTGATACCCGGCAAGCGGAGGCCTTCATCTCCCTCCCGCAGTCCGCGGTGAGCTTGGGTCCATTCGCGGAGGACGCTTTCGAGTTCACGGCGTCGCAATTCGTGCGGTTGCGGTTCGGTCACGGTGAGGAGCGCGAGCGCTGCTTTGGAAAGTTTCTGGCTCAACATGCGTTGCCGACCGGCGACGTTGATGACAGGCGCATCGGACGTCAGTCGCACAAGAGCTGGCTGCAGCAATAGCTGGTGAAAGACCATCAGCGCGGCGATCAGCCCGAGCGCACACCAGTACCGCCGGTCGAGCGTCCGCGCCGGATTGGCGTGCGGTTCGGCGGGGGGAATGGAAAGGCTCACGAGCGATCACGCGTTGTGTCAGGTTGTAGTCGAAACTCACGAAACGGATATCGCGTCAGAATGAAGGATGACCCTCGTGAATGCAAACAGCATTCCGCGGTTTGCAAACGGATCGCGCAACATCGCCGTCGAATGAGGCAAACGCCTTCATTTCGTGCGAAAAATCCACCATCGGTCGGAGACGACACGAGACCGTGTCTGCGCACTCCTTCGTTGTGATGTCAGGCACGCATGCCTCGGAACTGCGCAACGGCGCGCGTGAGATTCCGCCGCTTTCGCTTCAAGGACCAATTGCAAGGCTGCTTTGAACTCGCGTCAGCCACTTTCGCTTGGGGTTGTCCACATGGGCGGCTTCGGGTCCCCGAAGTCCTGCTTAGAAATAATGCTCGGTCGACAAAGGGTGGCGTGAAGGTTGCATTCCCGGTTCACCGCCCAGTCATGATCTCCGATCGGCGCTCGAACGGAATCTGGCGATCAGTGAGATGACATGATGATTCGCGAACGGGATCCGGCACCGCGGAAAACGGTGGTCGTTATCGGTAACGGTATGGTCGGTCACCGCTTTTGCGAGCGGTTGATCGAACGCGACACCGAGAACCAGTATCGCATCGTCACCTTTTGTGAAGAACCCCGAGCGGCGTACGACCGCGTGGGTCTCAGCAAATACTTTACCCACCGTGATGCGCAGCAGCTGATGCTCGCCGACCCGGAATGGTACGCCCGCTGTGGAATTGATCTGCACATCGGTGACAAGGCGGTTGCGATCGATCGGCACAACCGCGTCGTGACCTCGGCGCAGGGACGGTGCATCCCTTACGACGTGCTGGTGCTCGCGACAGGATCGTCGCCGTTTGTTCCCCCGACACCGGGAATCGATCAAGCGGGCGTGTTCGTGTACCGCACGATTGAAGATCTTGACCGCATGCTGGAATACGGCGCGAAGTCCAAGCGTGCAGCCGTGATCGGCGGCGGTCTGCTGGGCCTCGAAGCCGCCAAAGCCGTGCTGGATATGGGGCTCGAGACCCATGTGATCGAGTTCGCCCCGCGGTTGATGCCTCGCCAACTCGATGAGCGCGGCTCGCAGATTCTCGTCCAGAAGATCGAAGAACTCGGCGCGAAGGTCCATCTCAACACCGGGACCAAGCAGGTCCTCGGCGAAGGAGCCGTGAGCGGGCTGCTGTTTAACGACGGCAACCAGCTGGAGGTCGATATGGTGGTCGTCTCCGCGGGCATCCGGCCACGGGATGAACTCGCGAAGGCGTGCGATCTCGACATCGGCCCCCGCGGCGGCGTGATGGTCAACGATGTGCTGCAGTGCAGCGACCATTACATCTATGCGATCGGCGAAGTCGCGCTGCATCGCGGGATGGTTTACGGGCTCGTCGCGCCAGGGTATGAGATGGCGGACATTCTCGCCGATAATCTCACCGGCGGCCGCCGCACGTTTACCGGCGCGGACATGTCGACCAAGCTGAAGTTGATGGGGGTCGATGTCGCGTCCTTCGGAGAATATGAGGCCGATATCGGCGTGGCGAAGTCGCTGACCTTCGAAGATCCGATTGGTGGCGTCTACAAGCGGTTGCTGGTCACGTCCGACGGGCGGCATCTCCTCGGTGGAATGCTGGTCGGTGATGCGAGCGACTTCACGAAATTGTTGTCATTGACGCGCAGTGGCAAGCCGTTGCCGGGGCCGGCTCACGAGCTAATTCTCGGCGCGGCCACGAAAGGCGCCGGCGCGAGCGAACTCGCCGACGATTGCCAGGTGTGTTCCTGCAACAACGTGACGAAAGCCGCAGTCTGCGCCGCGGTGCAGGGCGGGGCGGCGACGATCG
>DASRYX010000760.1:0-3042 GCA_035686985.1 Planctomycetaceae bacterium
GACCAACAGCGCAGTCACCAAGATCGATTCGGACGGCGTCGAGATCGGGGCCGAACGAATCCGTGCGGCGACCGTTCTGTGGGCGGCCGGGGTGAAAGCGTCGTCGTTGAGCCAGACCTTGGGCTGCCCGACCGATCGGCAAGGCCGAGTGATTGTCGAACCTGATTTGAGTCTTCCGGGACATCCCCACGTGTTCGTCGCCGGCGATCAGGCCGCGTTCACGCATCAGACACAAAAGTCGCTGCCGGGCACGGCACCGGTCGCCATGCAGCAGGGCCGTTATCTCGCACGGTTAATCCGGCGTGAACTGTCCGGCCAGCCGCGTGAGCCCTTCCGCTTTCACGATAAGGGCCAGATGGCGACAATCGGCCGCAGCCGCGCGATTGTCGAGACCGGCCGCTGGAGGTTCACCGGCGTCTTTGCGTGGCTCATGTGGCTGGTCGTCCACATCTACTATCTCACCGGATTCAAGAACCGGCTGCTGGTCGTGCTGCAATGGGCCTGGTCGTACGTCTCGTTCCGCCGCGGTGCCCGGCTGATCGTGACCAAGGACTGGCGGTTTCATGGTGAGAAAACACGGCCGGAACCGGCGGATTCGGCCGGAAAGTTACGGTGACTTTACCAGTTAGCTCGACCAATCCTCTGACAGATTTCCGAGTGTCATCCATCGCCCGGAAAAGGGGGCGGCTGCTCTTGGAGCGCTCACCCATCTGACGAAATGGAAGGGACGCATTCTCCGTGGACTTCGAACAGGGACGTTCGTTGCATGGCGCTGTCACGACGTTCGTTCATTCGCCGCTGGACCGCCGTCGGCTTCGCCCTGTGGTCCTCGTTCGTCCTCGCCCAGGAAGCTCAGCCACCGGCGACTCCGGACGAGCCGACGCTTCCCGAAGTCAAAGTCGAAGCGACGCCACTGCCGACCACGATCAGCCCGGACAGCGTTTTCAACAACAGCAACTTCACGCCGACGCCCGGCACGCCGCCGACCATCATCCAGAACAGCATTCTCGGCTCCCCGCCCGTGCAGGGATACCGCGCCCCTTCCTCGACGACCGGCACGATTGTCAACGTGCCGGATATTCAGCTGCCGGCCTCGGTCAGCGTCCTCACGCAGGAAGTCCTGCACGATCAGCAGGCCCTGCGCATCAACGACGTGTTCCGTGATGTCGCCGGGGCGGCCAAGCTTGGTGATCAGCTGCGGCCCGACTCATTCATCCTGCGCGGATTTGAAGTCCAGTCGCGGAACTACCGCAAGAATGGTTTGCTGGATCCGACCTACACGCCGCGCGATTTTGCGAACGTCGAACGGATTGAGATTCTGAAAGGTCCGTCGTCGATTCTCTACGGAGCGTCGCAGCCCTCGGGAACAGTGAATCTGATCACCAAGAAGCCGTTGAACGATGATTTCACCCGGTGGACAACGCAGTTCGGCAGCTTCGGTTTCCATCGCCACACCGTCGACAGCAATGGCCGCGTGAACGATGACGGCGACGTGCTGTTCCGTGTCAACGCGGCGTATGAGAACAGCGACACGTTCCGTGACTTCGGTTACAACGAACGTGCGTTCGTCGCCCCGTCGGTGAGCTGGATCATTGACGAAGACACCGCCATCACGTGGGAAGGCGAGTATCTCAAAGACCGCCGCCGGTTCGACACCGGTGTCGCCGCGGTCGACGGCAGTGTCAGCACCTTGCCCATCACCACATATCTTGGTGAACCGGGTAACGACTTCCAGACGTTCCAGGACTGGCGGCAGTCGATGTTCCTCGATCATCGCATCGATGACATCTGGACGATGCGCGCCGGTGCGACCACCATCTTCTACCACGCACCGTCGTCGGGAACGTTCCCCGATTCACAAATTCCCGGCACCACGCAGTTCAATCGCAGCCGGCAGAACATCACGCAGTTTTTCGAGCAGTATTACGGTTTGACCGTGAACCTCGCCGGGGAATACGAACTGGGCGGCCGCGTTCACAAGACCGTGTTCGGGACCGAGCAGGGCTGGTTCATCTCGAACAACTTCCAGTCGGAATCATCATTCCCGGGCTTTCCCCCGCTGACGATTGACGGCGCGAATCCGGTCTATACCAATCCGCCATTCGTGTTCACACCGGCGGTGTTCGACTCGGCATACCGCCAGAACCGCCACGGGTTCTATGCACAGGATCTGGTGGAACTCGACGAACACTGGTCCGCGATGTATGGCCTGCGGTTTGATCACGCCACGGTCACGTTTAATCGTGAACTGTCGATCATTGGCATTCCGATTCTCGGGCCGATCAACACCGAGAATTATTACGACTACTGGACGCCACGCGTCGGGTTGATCTATCAGCCGATCCCCGATCTGTGGAGTCTCTACGGCAATTACTCGCGGTCCTTCGATCCCCCCGGCGGCGGTGCGCGGTTGACGACGGAATCTCTGCGGGCCGAAACGGGCGATTCGTTTGAACTCGGTACCAAGTTGCAACTGACGGACAGTCTTGTTGCCCAAGCCGCGTGGTTCTGGATTCAAAAAGAGAACATCACCATCGACCGCCAGGTCGCCGCACCGCCGTTCTTTGTCACGTCACAGGCGGGGCAGCAGGAAGTGCAAGGCGTCGAGTTGAGTCTGCTCGGACAGATCACCGAGCGCTGGTCCACGACGTCCAACTACACCTTCACCGATGCGTTGATCTCCGATGACACGGACCCCACGATCGACGGCCGCCGGCCGCGCAACGTGCCGCGGCACACGGTCAACATGTGGACGCGGTACAACGTGATCCAGAACACGACGCACACGCTCGGAGGCGGCTTGGGCATGATCTTCGTCGACGACCGCCTCGCGTCCTACGGCGGCACTCTGCGGCTGCCCGATTTCACCCGCTGGGACAGCGGTGTCTTCTACAAGCGTGGCCTCTTCGACGCCGCACTCTACATCGAAAACCTGTTCGACAAGCGCTACTACGCGGGTTCCGTCAGCGACCTGCAAATCGCCCCGGGAGCACCGACGACGCTGCGCGGCCAGATCGGCGTGACGTTCTAATCAACGCGTAG
>DASRYX010000761.1:0-4598 GCA_035686985.1 Planctomycetaceae bacterium
GTGTGGTGCATCGGTCATTTCCCATGCAATGGCCGCCGCTCCCGGGAATCTGCGACCTTGAAACTCTTGACGACGGAACCCATCGTGATGAGCAAGCCAAATCGGCGCCGGGAGAGCTCATAGTGAAATTATCTGCGCTGCTTGATCATCTGGAAACACTGGCACCGCTGGCGACCGCCGAGGACTGGGACAATGTGGGCCTCTTGTGGGGCGACTGCACGGCGGACATTGCCAAAGTGATGACGTGCCTAACCCTGACGCCGGATGTCGCCGATGAAGCGATTCAAGCCGGTGTACAACTGGTGGTGGCCCATCACCCCGTGCTTTTCAAAGCGGTTCAGCGAGTGACCGCCGACACGACGGAAGGGCGAATGCTGTGGCGGCTCGCGCGGGGCGGAGTGGCGGTTTACAGCCCGCATACGGCGTGGGATAACGCCCCCGACGGCATCAACGCATTTCTGGCGCAATCGCTGGGATTGACCGACATCCAACCGCTACGGCCCTTCTCTGCCGCAATGGTGACTGACGCGACGCTCGGTTCCGGGCGGTGTGGACGGTTGCCGTCGCCGATGACGCTGCAGGCCCTCGTGGAACTGGTCGCGACGACGCTCAACACGCGCGGCATTGAACTTGTCGGTGATACTGACCGCGAGATCCGCACGCTGGGAATCGCGTGCGGATCGGCGGCGGAGTTCTGGAAGGATGCGAAGCGCGTGGGCTGTGACGCACTCCTCACCGGCGAAACACGCTTTCACGGCGCGCTGGAAGTCCGGGCGGCCGACTTCCCGCTGATTCTCGCCGGTCATTACGCGACCGAGCGCGGCGGCATGGAACATCTCGCGCAGTTACTCACAACCGCATTTTCAGAATTGGACATCTGGTGCAGCCGGACCGAACGCGATCCCCTGCAATCGCTTTGAACGGTCAGGCTTGCGGCACGCTCCAGTTGTGCCAGGCATTGTACTGGTAGCCTTTGATGTTCCACGGCACGGTCATCGGCTGCGTCTCGCCGCGATTGTCGACCGCACGGACAGCGACCTTAGAGGCATTCGCGCCGGCGGGCACTTCGGCAGTCCATAGCGTCCAACAAAACGACTGCGCGGGTGAAACGATTTCCGCCGGCGTCCAGGTCTTGCCGGCATCGGCAGTAAGCTCGACGCGTTCAATCACCCGGCCGAGTTGTCCCTGCGGCAAGGCGAATCCGCGCAGCGTCAACCGGTCACCATCCTTCTTCCCGGTGGTGATCACGGAATTCAACGCCATTTCATAGACCGGCGGCGTGGCGGCAATCTCGGCGTCGGTTCCTTCCCGCAGAAGCTTGTACTCCCGTGCGAGGAATCGATTCGTTGACGGCTGGTCGCTGACAATGATGCGGCTGATCCATTTCACACTGCGGGCACCGATGAAGCCGGGGACCACTGCCCGCAACGGCGCGCCGTGTTCGGCCGTCAGCGGTTGACCGTTCATCCGGGAGCAGATAATTGCCCCCGGTGATGTGGTGGAATCGGCCATCGCCTGCGCCAGTGGGATTGATCCGCCGAACGGGTGACTGGCCCCCTGATGCTCAATGCCGTCGAGCCCCTCGAACCAGACGTGCTTGGCTTCGGGCTTCACGCCGGCCGCTTTGAGCAGATCTGATAATCGCACGCCCGACCATTCCGCGTTGCCAATCGCACCGCCATCCCAGCCCACTCCCGGAACTTTCTGCTGGTGAGTCGCAGCGAACTCCGCACGGCGATTCCCCGCACAGGTCAGTGTCGCCATGGTTGAGACGGTGGGAAACGCCGAATTGCGCATTCCCAGTTCTTCTGCACGATATTCTCGTGGGTGCTCCACGAGTCCTTCGATCTTCAATCGGTAAGCGTCGAGATTCACCTGCGGGACATCGCCGTGGCTGCGGACGAAGAACGACTCCCACGGCGTGATCCATTCGCGAGTCAGCACATCCAGCGCAGGCTCGGCGTTGAAGGGCTTCTCCTGGCGAGTGATGAGCTTCTTCGCAGCGGCCGTTTGTGCGAACAGCGGCAGCATTCCCCCCGACAGGGCATAACCGCCGGCGGCCACCCCGGCGAGTTTCAACCAGGAGCGACGGTTCAACGGGTGTTGTGAAGGTGCCATCACGAGCGACTTCGTCATCGGTGCAGCTCACTCAGGTGGGAATTGAAACGGGCCGATCAGGTCAACGAATAGAACACCATTCCGGTCAGCAGCTTGGGATAGAAATAGGTGCTTTTCGGGGGCATCGTCTCCCGGCTGCTGGCGATTTCCTCGACGTGGTCAATTGTCGCGGGCGGAATCAGGCAACCCAGTTGACAGGTGTTCGATTTCAGCGCCGCCGTGACTTCGTCCAGTCGATGCACATAGGTGCAAGCCGGGGCGGCGTCCGGGAAGCGTTGCGGAAGCAGCTTTTCCAGGACGATCTTGTGCAGCCGGCTCACCGCGAGTTCCTGCCATGCCGCGGAGTGGTCGGCGGCGAGCGAGGTCATGAGCGATTCATCGAGCAAGCGGGCGTACAGCCAGCCACCGTCCGCGGCACAACCGAACCCAAAGGCGGCCTGTGAACCATCCGCCTCCACCATCTCCCAGGTATCGCGCGCGGCTTGTTCGCCGACCCCCATGAATTCCAGCGAAAAGGTGCCCTCGAGCGCAGCTCTCAGCTCTTGCGTCGTGCACTCCGGGATTCCGGTCACGAGGCGGTGTGTCGGCAGAATCTGCAAGCCGGGATCCTGCATGCCGACACAATGCATCAGCACGAAATTGGGCGGCGCGTTGTCGTCAGTCAACTCCCCACGGGCGCGCAAGTCCTGCTGATACTTCAGCGCGGTTTCGTAGCGGTGATGTCCATCGGCGATAAACATCGGTCTCGAATGCAGCGCCGAGCGGACGGCATTGATGACGCTGCGATCCTTCACCACCCACAAGCGGTTGCGGACGCCCAGCGGATCACGGGCTTCGAGCGCGGTCAGCGTAATGCAGGCGTCATCGAGCTGCCGCTGGACTTCGCCGCTGTCATCAGGATAGAGCCCGAACACGGGTGAAAGATTCGCACGGCAGGCCTGAAACAGCGCTAACCGATCCGCTTTCGGACCGGACAACGTCTGCTCGTGTGGGAAAACATTTCCGGTCCCGAACGGTTCGAGCCGCAGGCGGCAGACAAATCCCCGGCGGTTGTATTCCCGCCCATCCCACGTGAAGTGCTGGTGGTAGACATAGATGACATCTTCGGGCTCCTGCCGCAGGACACCATCGAGCCGCCAGTGTTTCCAGAAATCCGCGGCGCGGCGGTAGCGCTCTTCGTCACCGGTGTCACTCGCTTCGGACCGATTCAGCTCCAGCCGAATCGCGTTGCACGGGTGCTGCTTGTAGAGCGATGTCTGCATCGCCGGATCGATGACGTCATAGGGCGGGCAGATCACGTCCGACAGATCGCCTACTTGAGCCAAGTCATACCGCCACCCGCGTAACGGGTTACAATCCACCATCTCACACCTGCTGCGCTGCAAACTCGAGTTGCCATCGCAGGAAAGCGACGGCGTCCGACACAACTATACCGTCGCGAGGCCATGATCGCACGACATCCGCGCGGCATTGACCTACTGATAGAGATCACCGATCGGCAGCGAGCGGAAGCGTGACGAAATGCGTCCCGTCTTTTCGTCGCGAACGGGATAAGTCAGCAGGATGCGTCCCTGATGAAAAAAGACACTCGCATCGCCATAAGCGGACTTGGGATTGGACTCGATCTGGCGGGGACGGGACCATGTCCGGCCCTGATCGTTGGAAATCGCGGTCGAGAGCGTCGTCGCGGGCCCTCCCGGATTCAGCTTCGAATCGTTTTTGCTATTCCCGACAAGCAGCCAATCGCCCGTTGACGGGATGACATAGACGGTCGACTCTGGCATGGGGACCTTCACTTGCCAATCTGGCGCCGGCGTCCACGATGCACTGTCAGCCTCTAAATCCATCATTCGCTGCAACTCTTGCGGCTGACTCCAGCTGCGGCCATCGTCACACGAGATGGCTGCGACAATCCGCTTGTTCGTCAGGTCCGAGTCCACTTCAGTCAACTCCGTCGTCGCATAGAGCAAGCGGCCATCGCGCAAGCCGACCACGGAACCTTCACTGTAGCGCGGGTTCTTCTTCGTGGCTTTGAAGATTTCGCGTGCAAATCCTTCGCGGCGATCGGGACCGGGTGACTTTGCCAGAACGAGCAACGCCTGGGCGGCGCGAATGCGAACATCGAGCCCCGTGTCCTTGAGGAGCGCGATCAGGCTATCTTTCGCTTCCACCACGCGGGCTTCGGGGGCGAATTCGCAGGCATATGTCCGCACGGCGGTGTCGGGATGTTTCAGATTCAGCAGGAGCGCGGTTCGGCCCTCTTTGTCACCGAGACACGCCAGCGCGTGTTCGAAATAGGCCTTCGTCAGCGGTTCCGAGAATCGTGTCGCTCCTTCACGCAATTTTGGAATGTCGGACGCATCGCCGATGCGCGCGAGAATCCACGCGGCAACTTTCGCGGTTTCGCCATCGGCATCGGAGACGTGTGCACGGAGGACGTTGAGTGCCACCGGATTGCCCCAGCGCGCCAGCGCCGCGGC
>DASRYX010000762.1:0-1865 GCA_035686985.1 Planctomycetaceae bacterium
CGCGAGTTATCGAAAAGTCCATTTGCCGTGGTTGGGGATTGACCGTTACACCGACTATGGCGACCGACCGTTCGCCGTTCACGCCGCGGATGATGTGCAGGTCGGCTTGAACATCTGCTACGACGCCGGGTTCCCGGAATCGGCGCGGTGTCTCAGCCTGCTTGGAGCCGAGTTGATCGTCTTGCCGACAAACTGGCCGCCGGGGGCCGAATGTGCGGCGGAGTACGCCATCAACACGCGGGCGATGGAGAACACGATCTACTACGCCGCCGTCAACCGTGTGGGTGTCGAGCGCGGATTTCAGTTCATCGGTCAGAGCCGCATTTGTGATCCGCTCGGACGCACGCTGGCTCAGGCCGCGCACACCGACGAAGAAATCCTCTACGCGGATATCGACCCCGCGCTGGCCCGGAAAAAGCATCTCGTGCGCGTGCCCGATCTCAACGAAGTCAACCGTATGGCCGATCGCCGCCCGGAAATGTATGAGCCGATTGTCCGGCCGCAAAATCTCGTTCGTCCCGGCCGCCGATAACCTTCACAACTGGAACCGGATCACTCCCGGCGATACGATGACAGTCGAAGGTTTGGCATCACGATGAGCTCTGCGACCGTTTCTCCTGCGCCCGTGTGGACCCGCAAGCACTTGCTCGGGCTGCAGGAGCTATCCGCGGCGGAAATTACGCTGATTCTTGACCAGGCGATGGAGTTCAAACGCCTGCATGCTCTCGGGGAAACGAAGCTCGCATCGCTGAAGGGCGTCACGGTCGGCAACCTGTTCTTTGAACCGTCGACACGGACCAAGACCAGCTTCAGTCTCGCCGCCAAACGCCTGAGTGCGGACACCGTTGACTTCACGTCTGCGGGCAGCAGTCTCAGCAAGGGCGAAACGTTTATCGATACGGCGAAGAACATCGAGGCGATGGGAGTGCCGCTGATGGTCGTGCGTCATAGCACGTCCGGTGCGCCGCATCTGCTGGCGAAGTCGCTCGATGCGTCGGTGATCAACGCCGGGGACGGTACTCACGAACATCCCACGCAGGGATTGCTCGACATCCTCACGATCCGCGAACACCGAGGCAGTCTTGCCGGACTGACGGTCGCGCTGGTCGGGGACATCCTGCACAGCCGCGTGGCCCGCTCGAACATCTGGGGACTGACCAAACTCGGCGCCCGGGTGATCGTGTGCGGTCCGGCGACGCTCATGCCGCCCGAAGTGGAACAACTCGGCGTCGAGGTGAATTACAGTCTGGACGACGTGCTCGCGGAAGCCGATTGTGTCAACCTGCTGCGCATCCAGGCCGAACGCCAGCGCAGCGCGTTCTTCCCGTCGATCTATGAATACGCCCACTTCTATGCGATGAACGGCACCCGGGTGCGACAAGCCAAGCCCGACGTGCTGATCCTCGCTCCGGGACCGATCAACCGTGGCGTGGAACTCACGCCGGATGTCGCCGACGGTGACCGCAGCGTGATTCTCGACCAGGTATCCAACGGGCTCTTTATCCGGATGGCATGCTTGCATCTCTGCTGGCTCGCCCAGCAAGCACAGACGGCGGGAGGTCAGTCCCGATGACCACCGTACTCTTGAAGAATGGCCGGGTGATCGATCCGGGTCGGAAGTTCGACGCCGTCGCAGATGTCCTGATCCGTGACGGCAAGATCGCGGAAATTGGCTCGGTCTCGGTCTCTGCGGAACAGTCGATCGACTGTTCGCGGATGATCGTCTGTCCGGGGCTGATTGACTTGCATGTCGGTCTCCGTGACCCCGGTTTTGAAGAAGATGAAACGACCGTGACGGCGACCGCCGCAGCAGTTGCCGGTGGCTTCACGTCCATCGCGGCCCTGCCGGACACACGCCCCGTGGT
>DASRYX010000763.1:0-1522 GCA_035686985.1 Planctomycetaceae bacterium
GGGGGGCACCCCACGGCCGCGACGCTCTGCGTCGTCTTCGGAGCCGTTCATGCCGCGATCCCGCTACCGCATCGTCGAGGACCGTTACCCGCACTTAATCACGTGTACGGTCTTTGGATGACAGCCTGTTTCCTTCGGTCATTTTGATAGGATGATTGTGATCTCTGCCGTCACTACAGAAAGATCGTCCCATGTACGATCGCATCACGTCTGACCCGGCGATTCTTTCCGGGAAACCGATTATCGCCGGGACGCGGATCAGTGTCGACATGATCCTCGAATGGGTGGCCTCGGGGGCGACACGCGATGACATTCTACGGAAGCATCCGCATCTGACGGCGGACGATGTCGAACAGGCGCTGGCATATGCAAATTTCGATAGGGTTTGCCGAGTCTGCGAGAGATGCATCTATGAAACGACTTCTGATTTCGATCGTGACGCTGTGCTTCACATCGGGCCTACTCGCCGCGGAACCGTTTATTGAGAAGCAGGATTTGTTTCGCGTTGGCGAAGACCCGGCGTACAACATTTATCACATTCCCGGCGTCGTGGTGACGGCGAAGGGGACGGTGCTGGCGTGGTGTGAGGCGCGGAAGCGGCCGGCGGGGGCGAGTGACTGGGATGACATCCGCATCCTGCTCCGCCGCAGCACTGATGATGGTAAGACATTCAGCCCTCCGAAGAGCGTTGTCGATGTCGAAGGGCCGAAGGAAAAGAATCCGTTCGCGCTGAAGATCAAAACCGTCGACCGCAACGATGTCACCTACAACAACCCCGTGCTGATCGCCGACCGCGATGGCACCGTCCACATGCTGTTCTGCCTCGAATACATGCGGGTGTTCTATCAGCGCAGTGATGACGGCGGCGTGACGTGGTCCAAGCCAACGGAGATCACCGCGGCGTTTGGCGCCTTCAAGTCGAAGTACGACTGGAAAGTCCTCGCGACCGGGCCCAATCACAGCATCCAGCTGCGAACCGGGCGGCTAGTCGTGCCGGTGTGGTTGTCGACGGGTACCGGCGGCAACGCGCATCGCCCGAGCGTAACAGCAACGGTCTACAGCGACGACGCCGGAAAAACCTGGCACGCGGGGGAGATCGCCGTTCCGAACACCGACGAGTGGATCAACCCCAACGAGACCGTTGCGGTCGAGCTCACTGACGGCGGAGTGATGCTCAATGTGCGCAGTGAATCGAAGACGCATCGGCGAATCGTCACGATCAGCCCGAATGGCGCGACGGACTGGTCGACGCCGAAGTTTGATGACACATTGCTGGAACCGATCTGCATGGCCGGGCTGGTGCGGTACCGTCATGGCGACGAGAATCTGTTGCTGTTCTCGAATCCGCACAATCTCGCGCGGGCCGATGGCAAAGCGGAACCGGGCAAGAGCCGGGATCGCCGCAATGTGACTGTGAAGCTGAGCCATGATGATGGCCAGACGTGGTTGCCGGGCCGCGCGATCGAACCCGGGGCGAGCAGTTATTCGGACATCGCCGTCACGCCCGCGGGCACGATTCTCT
>DASRYX010000764.1:0-3889 GCA_035686985.1 Planctomycetaceae bacterium
GAAAGAAGCCCAGGGAATGCGTTCCCTGGGCTTCTTTCATTGATCCCCGTGATCCCGTGCAAACACGAGCAATCCGTTGGCTGGGATGCGGATCGCGGCGGAGGCCGGCATCTCGTCGCGTGCGATCGGCTTGGCCTCGATGTGTCCGCCGTTGCCGAACACCAGCGGATTGGGCAAATGCTCGTAGAAATCGCTGTTGAACACTTCGTACCACACTCCAGGCTGCGGGAAGCCGAGCTTGTAGTCCGTCCATGCCGATTCATTCAGACTCGCGACAATCACGACATCGCGACCGGGACCTTCGATCCAGCGCTGAATCGCGATCACCCGGTTCTGATTGTGGACGTAATACGGGTTGATACAGTCGCCACGCAGTGCGGGATGGCTCCGCCGTAAGTGCAGCAGATCACGCATATAGACCAGAAAATCCTGCATCGACCGATCGCGTTCGAGTCCGTCCCACCAGATGAGATGACCGGGGTGATTATCAGGATCGTCGGTCCAGTATTTGTCTTCGAGAAACTCCTGCCCCATGAACAGCATCGGGATTCCCGGGGCGGTGAGCAGCAGTCCGTTCGCCACACGGGAGCGGCTGCGGGCCAGTCCCGATCGCGCGTTGATGGCGTCGCTCAACGCCGCAATCCGCGGCTCCCGATCATTGGTGTTCTGTACCCGCTGACGGTCGTGATTCTCCAGATGCTGCACCATCTGCCACGGTGCCTGAAACTCGTCCGGTAACCGCAGCGCGTCACACACGGCGTCCAGATTCACGGGTGCCTGCCGTCCCTGTGCCGCCTGGCGAATTGCCGCCCGCACCTGCGTCCGCAGTCCCGCATGAACGACCGCGTCGAAGCCGGCACCGTTTTCCTCTTGCGGCTTCACCACCCAGGATTGATCGTTCTTCCAGAACTCGGCGATGTGCAGACTGTGCGGCCGGTGATACTTCAAAGTCCCCATCAGGTCCTGACAAAACTGCCAGCCGCCATGATCATCGATGACCGTGACTTCATCATACCGGAAGCCATCGACATGATATTCGCTGAGGAAGAACCGCGCGTTATCGATGAGGAACTGCCGCACTTCCGGGCGGGCAAAGTTGAAGACCAGGCCCCCGGCCCAGCCCGCCTTTTGAAAATACAGCCGCTCGCCATGCTCATCGTCGAAGGCAAACAAACACTGCGGGTCCCGATCAAAGCTGCCCGCGTGGTTGTAGACCACGTCGAAAACCACCGCGATGCCGTAGAGATGACATAGATCCACAAACGCCTTGAGCTGGTTCACCTGCGGTTCCAGGTCGATTTGCAACAACGGCGGTTGTCCCTTTTCCGCCAGCAGCCGATTCACGAGCGCCAGATACCGCGGCAGCGCTTCGGGCCGAACACAATAGTCCATCTCGGGTGAGAACAGATCGGTGCCGTTGTAACCGAGACTCCGCGGCATCGGATCTTCGCGGAACGGAACGGAATTGTATTCCGTTACCGGCAGCGGCTGGACCACATTCACGCCCAGCGACGCGAGATAGGGAATCTTTTCAGCGGCGTCGAGGAACGTTCCGACTCGCGCGGTACGTGCATCGTGCCCCTGCGCATCATTCGCCGACCAGGTTCCGAAGTGGAATTGATAGATCACCGCGTCGCGGAACTCTGGGGCGCGGAACTGGCGGTCATGCCACGGATAATTCGCAGCGCCGCGGACAATGCCGTCGACATCGGGCCAACCTTCGAATTCCAGCTCCCGTGCATGCGGATCACGCACAAACGGCTGCCCGCGACCGACGAGATAAAACCGGTAGTGATCACCGTCCTGCACACCGGCAACAAATCCCGCCCAGTTGCCGTTCGGCAGCGGATGCAGTCGCGACGCCATCGTCGGTTGGACGTCGTCGCGGCTTCGCGTCAACGACTGGTCCCCGCGCGTCAGCAGGACGTGCACCTCAAGCGCCGCAGGAGCCCAGACACGGAACGTCGCGCCTCCGGGAGAGAGATTAGCACCCATCGGCGTTCGTGCTCCGATGCCCTCGGCCGTCACGGGACCGAATGTCTCCACCATCGGAGCGGGTGGTGTCGCGTCGACGGGTGGGGGAACCGTTCGTTTGGCTTGCCTGCGTGCCATGGACAACACCCCTTGTGCGCTGAAGGTCGTCGACTGCTGGTCGAGATTGTATTCGAGCGGGGAGACAAGCGTCGAGCCGCTCGGTCGATACTATCACGGGCCCGGCGACACTCGGTTTTCTCGCGGCTGCACTGGAGTCCACCGCGGCAACTCGACATGATGCCGGTTCCTTCACCGACTTCACGGAGAGACCCGCATGACTTCTTGCACCCGTCGCGAATGGATTGGCACAACCGCTGGAACGCTCGCCGCGATCGGTGGCACAGCTTGGTGGCCCGCCGCCGTTGCCGCACAGGAGAAGAAGGGTGGCAACATCCGCTTCGGCCTCGTCACCTATCAGTGGGGCAAGGACTGGGATCTGCCGACGCTGATCACCAATCTCGTCAAAACGAAAGTGATAGGCGTGGAACTCCGCACCACTCACAAGCACGGTGTTGAGCCGTCACTGAATGACGCCGAGCGGGCCGATGTCCGCGGGCGCTTCGTCGACAGCGGCGTGACCTGTGTCGGCATCGGCAGCGACGAACGCTTTGACAATCCCGATCCGGCGGTGGTGAAGAAAGCGATCGAAGCCTCGAAGGCATTCGTGCAGCTCAGTCACGATATCGGCGGTAGCGGCGTGAAGGTGAAGCCCGACCGTTTCTGGCCCGATGTCCCCAAAGAAAAAACGATCGAACAGATCGGCAAAGCCCTCAACGAACTCGGTGAATTTGCGGAAGGGTTCGGCCAACAAATTCGTCTAGAAGTCCACGGTCAGTGTCAGGAGCTGCCCACAATCAAGGCGATCATGGAGGTCGCGGACAATCCCAACGTCGCGGTTTGCTGGAACTCCAATCCGACCGATCTGAAAGACGCCGGGCTGGAAGCCAACTTCGCGATGGTCAGCAAGCGTTTCGGCGCAACGAGCCATGTCCATGTCCTCGACATGAAGGACTACCCGTTCGCCAAACTCTTCGATCTGTATGTCGCGATGGATTACGAAGGCTGGTGGCTGCTCGAAGAAGGCAAAGTCCCCTCCGATCCCGTTGCGGCGCTGGCCGAGCAGAAGCAGCTGTTCGACAAAATGCTCGCCGAAAGCCGTCAGCGCGTGGGGTAATCACTGAAAGACGCCGGGCATCTTCGAAGATGCCCGGCTTCTGGATTTCATCGATCCTCGGTTCATCACACGTTCTGCCAGTGGTTGCTCTTGGCAGAGTTCAGCACTGCGTCGCACACTTTCTGCGTTTCGAGCGCGTCGCGGAACGTCGGGCCGATCGATTCGCCCTTGGCAACGCCTTCGAGGAAGTCCGCGACCTGGTGCACGAACGTGTGTTCGTAGCCAATCTGCAGGCCCGGCACCCACCAGTGTTTCATGTAGGGGTGATCGCCGTCAGTGATGTGGATCGACCGCCATCCGCGGAGCGGGCCTTCGTCCTTGTAGTCAAACCATTGCAGGCGGTGCAGATCGTGCAGATCCCACTTGATGCTGCCGTTTTCGCCGTTGATTTCGAAGGTGTAGAGCGCCTTGTGACCGCGGGCATACCGGGTCGATTCGAACAACCCGAGCGAGCCGTTGCCGAACCGGCACATGAACGTGCACGCGTCGTCGATGCCGACCTTTTCCACCTTGCCCGTAAGCGTGTGCTTGCGCTCCTTCACGAACGTTTCGGTCATGGCGCTGACATTCTTGATGTCGCCGTTGAGCCAGATCGCCGTGTCGATACAGTGCGCGAGCAGATCGCCCGTCACACCGGAACCGGCGGCAGCGGCATCCAGTCGCCAGAGAGCCGTTCCGCCT
>DASRYX010000765.1:0-8043 GCA_035686985.1 Planctomycetaceae bacterium
ACAACGCCAGGGGATGGGCATGCGCAGCATTGTCGTGATGAATCAAAAAGGGGGCGTGGGCAAGACCACCACCAGCGTGAATCTCGCCGCGGGATTGGCGAAATGCGGCCGTTCGGTGTGCCTCATCGACCTGGATCCCCAGGGGCACGCCTCGCTGCATCTGGGGGTGGAAGCCGTCGGCCAAGTTCCCACGGTGTATGACGTCTTCGCTGGCCGGAAGACGCTCAACGACGTGAAGCAACTGGCGGTGGAAAACCTGTGGGTGATCCCCGCCGATCTGGACCTCGCCGCGACCGAGCTGGAACTCGTCGACGCGCCTGACCGCGAAATCGTTCTTCGCCGCGCGATGGAATCGCTGCAGCAGGTCCACCCGTTCGATTACATCATCATGGATTGCCCGCCGTCGCTGGGCGTGCTGACGGTGAACGCCCTCACGGCGTCCAAGGAAGTTTTCATCCCGCTGCAGCCGCACTTTTTTGCGTTACAGGGATTGTCGAAACTGCTCGAGACCACCGCGCTTGTGAAGCGCCGGCTTAATCGCGAGCTGCGGGTCTCCGGCATCGTGCTGTGCCTTTATGAAACCGGCACACGACTCGCCGCTGACATCACCGACGACCTGACGCGATTCCTCGCATCCAGTGAT
Organism: Planctomycetaceae bacterium; assembly: GCA_035686985.1. Taxonomy (GTDB): domain Bacteria; phylum Planctomycetota; class Planctomycetia; order Planctomycetales; family Planctomycetaceae; genus DSVQ01. The sequence goes on from DASRYX010000765.1 coordinate 644, forward strand.
CCGCAATCGCCGTGGAAATCCGCAAAGTTGTTCGAGAGCCGCATCCGCCGGAACATCAAACTCGCGGAAGCACCGAGCTTCGGGCAATCGATTTTCGATTACGCGGCGAAGAGCACCGGCGCCGTGGATTACGCGGATCTCGTGCGGGAAGTCATCGCGGCAGAAATGGCGGCGGTGAACAACGCCGCGGCGTGATGGTTCGAAGGCCCAGTCATAGCAATGACTGGGCTTCAGCAGCTTTTCGATGATTCCGGGCCCACCATAGCCGCACGCGGTCGAGATAGAGGTAGACCACCGGCGTGGTGTAGAGCGTCAGCAGTTGGCTGAGAATCAGCCCGCCGACGATCGCGATGCCCATCGGCCTTCGCAGTTCGGAACCGATGCCCGTGCCGAGCGCGAGCGGCAGCCCGCCAAGCAGCGCGGCCATCGTGGTCATCGTGATCGGACGGAAGCGGTGCAGGCAGGCGTTGTAGATTGCCTCCTCGGGCGGCTGGCCTTCCTCGCGTTCCGCATCGAGCGCGAAGTCGATCATCATGATCGCGTTCTTCTTGACGATCCCGATCAGCAACAGGATCCCGATGATGCCCATCACGTCGAGCGGAATCCCGCACAGCAGCAGCGCAAGCAGAGCCCCGACCCCGGCCGACGGCAACGTGGACAGGATCGTCAGCGGGTGGATGTAACTTTCGTAAAGAATCCCCAGCACGATATACACTGCGAGCAGGGCCGCGAGAATCAGCACGGGTTGGTTGCGTAGCGACTCCTGAAAGACCTGCGCGGTCCCTTCGAATTTGCCCTGAATGCTGGTCGGCAGGCCGAGCTCACGCGACGCCTGTTCGATCCGCGGGACGACATCCCCCAGCGACGTACCCGGCGTGAGGTTGAACGACAGCGTCACCGACGGGAAGAGTCCCGAATGATTCACCGACAGGGCCACATTCTTTGAGGACTCCTGATAGAGCGCCTTCAGTGGTACCCGGGAATTGTTCGTGCCGCTGACATACAGATACCGCAGGGCTTCCGGTCCCTGCGAGAATTCCGGCTGGACTTCCATCACCACGTTGTACTGATTCTGCGCACGGTACATGCGGGAGACCTGCCGCTGACCGAAGGCGTCGTACAGGCTGTTATCGATCGCGGAAAACGTCACCCCGAGCCGTGACGCGAGTTGCCGGTCGATTTCCAGCCGGGTCTGCAATCCGCGGCTTTGCTGATCGACGTTCACATCGACCATTCCGGGAATTTTGCGGAGTGCGGTCAGCAGCTTCGGTGCCCACTCGTTAAGCTCATCCAGCGTGTCACCACTGAGCGTGTACTGGAATTGTGCGGCGGATCCCCGCCCGCCGACGCGCAGGTCTTCCGCGGGCTTCATCATCAGCACGGCCCCGGCGATTTTCGAAGACTGGCTGCGAATGCGGGCGATGACTTTGTCAGCGGTCATGAGCGGCTCACCGGGTTTCTGCCGTTCGTGCAGTGGTTTGAGGGCACAGAAGAACCGGGCCGTGTTCGACGATCCGCCGAAGCTGCCCCCGCCAACGGAGCCGGACACGACTTCGACCGCGGGATCTTCGCCCACGACTTTGACCGCCTGCTCGAGGATCGTCCGCATCGTTTGAAACGATGTGTTCTGATCCGCCTGTACGGAGCCGATCAACCGGCCATTGTCCTGCTGGGGAAAGAACCCTTTCGGGATGATGACGTACAGGTAAGCCGTCGCGCCGACGAGGGCCACGGTGAAGACCAGCGTGGCGAACTGTCGCCGCAGCACCCATCGCAAGGAACCGGCGTACGCCCACAGCACGCCATCGAAAAACCATTCGGTCCACGTACGGCGACGCGGCCCCGCCGAGGCGTCATGCGGTTTTAGCAGCACCGCACACATCATCGGCGTGGTGGTCAGCGAGACAAACAGCGACACCGCAATCGCCACCGACAGCGTGATCGCGAACTCTTTGAACAGCCGCCCCACCAAACCCTGCATCAACAGAATCGGAATGAACACCGCGACCAGCGACACGCTGATCGAGAGGACCGTGAAGCCGATTTCCTTCGCCCCGCGCAAGGCGGCTCGCAGAGGCGAATCGCCGCGCTCGAGATAGCGCGTAATGTTTTCCATCACCACGATAGCGTCATCGACCACAAATCCGGTTGAGATGGTCATCGCCATCAGCGTGAGATTGTTGATGCTGAAGCCGACGAGATACATCACGCCGAATGTTCCCAGCAGCGACACCGGAACCGCAACGCTGGGAATGAACGTTGAGCGCAGATCGCCGAGGAACAGGTAGACGACCATGATCACCAGCGCAACGGAGATCAGCAGCGTGAGCTGGACGTCGTGCACCGACGCGCGAATCACCGTCGTCCGGTCGATCATGAGTTGCAGATCGATCCCTTCGGGGATCTGCGATTCCAGCTGCGGAAGGAGCGCCCGCACGCGGTCGGCGACTTCAATCATGTTCGCATTGGGCTGCCGCATCACGTCCATGGTGATGGCCGGCCGACCGTTCAGCAGCCCTGCCGACCTGATGTTCTCGACAGAGTCTTCGACATCGGCGACCTGTTCGAGCCGTACCGCAGCGCCGTTGCGATAAGCGATGATCAACCGTCGATAATCTTCGACTTCGTGCAGTTGATCGGACGCCGTGATCAGCCAGCTGTGTTCGTCGCCGGCGATCTGGCCCTTAGGCCGGTTCACATTCGCATTGAAGAGCGCCGTGCGGACTTGTTCCAAGCCAATGCCCAACTGATTGAGCACGGTGGGATTGACCGAGACGCGAATCGCCGGCGGCGAACCGCCCCACACGCCGACTTGCCCGACACCCGGGACTTGAGCCAGCTTCTGCTGGAGAATCGTGGCCGCGACGTCGTACATCTGCTGGCGCGTGTACGTTTCGGACAGCAGCGCGATAAACACCACCGGGGAATCGGACGGATTGTATTTCCGCCACGTCGGATTGTTCGGCATGTTCGCCGGCAACTGTCCCCGGGCCGCGTTGATCGCCGCTTGCACGTCGCGCGCAGCGGCGTCAATGTTGCGATTCAGGTCAAACTGCATCGTGATGGATGACGAGCCCATCGTGCTGGATGAACTCATCTCGGTGATGCCGGCGATGCGGCTGAACTGCCGCTCAAGCGGCGTCGCCACCGTCGCGGCCATTGTTTCAGGACTCGCGCCCGGCAACCCGCCAGTGACCATGATCGTCGGAAAATCGACCTGCGGCAGTGGCGACACCGGCAGCAGGAAGTAGCCCAACACCCCCGACAGCGACACCGCGAGGGTCAGCAGCGTCGTCGCCACCGGACGGAAGATGAAAGGGCGCGACAGGCTCAATGCGTGTCCTCCTCTTCCACGTCATCGGGAATCGCCGTCCCTTCCATCGCAAAGCCGAGCCGGCGGGCCGCGGCGTCAAACCACAGATAAATCACCGGGGTCGTGTACAGCGTCAGCAATTGACTGAAGATCAGGCCGCCGATGATGGTGATCCCCAGCGGACGGCGCAGTTCCGAGCCCGTGCCGTGACCGATCGCCAGCGGCACCGCCCCCAGCAGCGCCGCCATCGTGGTCATCATGATCGGCCGGAATCGCAGCAGGCACGCGTCATAAATCGCGTTGTAGGGCGACAGGCCTTCATTCCGCTGCGCATCGAGCGCGAAGTCGATCATCATGATCGCGTTCTTCTTTACGATGCCGATGAGCAGAATGATTCCGATGATGGCGATGACGCTCAGGTCGATCCGCCACAGCATCAATGCTACGAGCGCTCCCACGCCCGCGGAGGGCAGCGTCGAGAGAATCGTGATCGGGTGGACGTAGCTTTCATACAGCACGCCCAGCACGATGTAGACGGTGATCAGCGCGGCGAGAATCAGCACAGGCGTGTTCTGCAACGACGCCAAAAACGCTTCAGCGGTCCCTTGAAATTCGCCGACAATTCCTGCGGGCATCCCGAGTGACTTCTTCTGCGCCTGGATCGCTTCCACGGCTTCACCCAGTGACACGCCCGGCGCCAGATTGAACGAGACCGTCACCACGGGGAACTGCCCCTGATGGTTGATGGTCAGCGGTGTCGACAATTCCTCGATGCGACAGACCGCGCTGAGCGGCGTCTCACCCACGCCCGGAGCGCGGACATACAGATTCTGCAGGTCCCGCGGCTCATCACGAAACTCCGGGGCGACTTCCAGCACAAGCCGATACTGGTTGAGCTGAGTAAACATGATCGACACCTGCCTCTGACCGAACGCGTCGTACAGCGCGTCATCGATCATCTGCGGTGTGATTCCGAGCCGCGCGGCGGTGTCGCGGTCTATCACCACGCGCAGCTGCTGGCCGGACGCTTGCAGGTCACTGGCCACATCGGTGAGCTCCGGAAGCTCCTGAAGCGCGGCGACGAACTTCGGAGCCCACTCCGCGAGTTCGCTCGCCTGCGGATGTTCCAAGCTGTATTGATACTGCGTGCGGCTCACACGGGTTTCGACCGTGAGATCCTGCACCGGCTGCAGGTAGAGTGTGATTCCCTGCACGGCCGCGAGCTGTGGCTGCAGGCGGCGGATGACCTCTGTTGCGGATTCGTGACGTTCTTCGAGCGGCTTCAAGTTGATCTGAATGCGGCCAGAATTCAGCGTGGTGTTCGTGCCGTCGATCCCGATGAAACTCGACAGACTTTCCACCGCGGGGTCTTCCAGAATCACTCTTTGCAGGGCGACTTGCCGGCTGGCCATCGCGTCGAACGAGATGTTCTGCGGTGCTTCCGAGATGCCGAGAATCACCCCCGTGTCCTGTACGGGGAAGAAGCCCTTGGGCGCAATCGCGTACAGATAAACGGTGGCGACCAGGGTCAGCACGCTGACGACCATCGTGGCGGTCTGATGCCGCAGCACTACGTTCAGCGTCTGCCCGTACAGCCAGATCACCGTATCGAACGCTGCTTCGGAAGAACGGAAGAGCCACGATTGCTGCGACGCCGGTGTGTGCCGCAACAGCTTGGCGCACATCATCGGCGTCAGCGTGAGCGACACGACCGCTGAGACGAGAATCGCCACGCTCAAGGTCACGGCGAATTCGCGGAACAACCGGCCGACGATATCGCCCATGAACAGCAACGGGATCAGCACCGCAATCAGTGACACGCTGAGGGACACGATCGTGAAACCGATTTCCTCGGCCCCTTTCAACGCCGCCGTGAGCGGGGATTCGCCCCCTTCGATGTGCCGCATAATGTTTTCCACCATCACGATGGCGTCGTCGACGACGAACCCGGTTGAGATGGTCAGCGCCATCAGCGTGAGGTTGTTGAGGCTGTAGTCCAGCAGGTACATCACACCGAATGTGCCGACGATCGACAGTGGTACGGCGACGCTGGGGATGACCGTGGCGGAGATGCTGCGAAGAAAGATGAAGATCACGAAAATCACCAGCGCAATCGTCGTCAGCAATTCGCGCTGCACATCTTCGACGGACGCGCGAATCGTCACCGTGCGGTCGGTGAGAACATCCACCTTCACCGACGCGGGCAGCGATTCCCGCAACTGCGGCAGGAGCTCCTGAATGCTGTCGACCACCTCGATGATATTCGCGCCCGGCTGACGCTGAATGTTGAGGATCACCGCCGGGGTGTCGTTCATCCATGCGGCCTGGCGCAGATTCTCGACGCCGTCGACGACCTCGGCGACATCTTCCAGATGCACGGGGGCACCGTTGCGATAAGCAACAATCAACTCACGATATTGTTCGCTGGTGAAGAGTTGATCGTTCGCGCCGATGGTGTACGCCTGCCGGACACCATCAAAGCTGCCTTTGGCTTGGTTGACGTTGGCCGCGGCGAGTGCGAGCCGGACATCCTCGAGACTGAGATCCAGCGCGGAGAGCGCCGTCGGATTCGCTTGAATGCGGATCGCAGGCTTCTGGCCGCCGCTGATGCTCACCATCCCAACGCCGGACAGTTGTGAAATTTTCTGCGCGAACCGTGTATCGGCGAGGTCCTGCACGCGCGACAGCGGCAGCGTCTCGGAATAGAGCGCCATCGTGAGAATCGGCGCATCGGCGGGGTTGGTCTTCGTGTAGACCGGCGGGTTGGGCAGATCGCGTGGCAGCAGCGTATTGGCGACATTGATCGCCGCCTGGACCTGCTGAGCCGCGACATCAATGTTCAGTTCGAGCGCGAACCGCAAGGTGATGACCGAGCAGCCTTCCGAGCTGCTCGATGTCATCTGCGTCAGCCCGGGGATCTGACCGAACTGCCGTTCCAGTGGAGCGGTCACCGCCGACGCCATGACGTCCGGACCGGCCCCCGGATAAAACGTGAGGATCTGGATCGTCGGATAATCGACCTGCGGCAATGCCGAAACCGGGAGCTGCTGATAGGCCACCGCACCGGCGAGCACAATCGCGGCCATGAACAGCACCGTTGCCACCGGCCGCAGAATGAAAATCCGCGACGGGTTCATGACGGCTGCTTGTCCTTCACAGGAGCCGCTTTGTCTTCCGCCGACGACTTCTCACCCTTCGATGCCTCAGCGCTCGCGGCTTTCTTCTTGTCCCGGGTCACGACTTTCGACCCCGGCTGCAGTTTGTCGAGACCATCCGTCACGACGGTCTCTCCGGGCTGCAAGCCTTCGCGGACCACCGTATCGGTCCCTTCTGTCGGTCCAATCTCCACTTCGCGCATGGCGACCGTTTCATCCGGCTGCAAGACATAAACGAACGGACCGTTCGGACCGCGCTGGACGCTCGCCGTCGGGGTGACGGTCGCGTTCTGTTCCGTTTCCACCAGCAGCCGGGCATTCACGAACTGATTGGGGAAGAGGACTTCATCTTCGTTGTCGAAAATGGCTTTGAGCTTCACCGTCCCTGTGGTGGAATCGACCTGATTGTCGAGCGCCACGAGCTTCCCGACGGCGAGCCGGTTGCGGAAGTCGCGATCAAACGCTTCCACGGTTAACTCGTCGACTTCTTTCATCCGCCGCTGCACGCGGATGATGTCGTCCTGCGGGATCGTGAAGACGAGCGCGATCGGTTGGAGCTGCGTGATCACCGCCAGGCCCGTGGGATCATTGGCACGCACCATATTACCCGCATCGACCAGTCGCAAACCAATCCGGCCGGAGATGGGCGCGGTGATGCGAGAGTAGCTCAGCTGCAGCTCGGCGTTCGCGATCATTGCGTTGTCCGCTTTGATGGCGGCTTCCGCCTGCTGCACCAGCGAGAGCTGCTCATCCACCTGCTGTGCGGTGGCGAACTTATTGGTGAGCAGATCCTTGTAGCGGTTCAACGTCAATTGGGCGGAGTTGAGCGCGGCCTGATCACGTGCGAGCTGCGCCTGGGCCTGATCGCGCTGGGCTTCAAACAGACGGGGATCAATCTCGGCGAGGACATCGCCTTCCTTGACGACCTGTCC
>DASRYX010000766.1:0-1506 GCA_035686985.1 Planctomycetaceae bacterium
AATTGCCACGGGCCGTCCATTGTGATGGCATCATTGCCGCCGAGCAGTGACGGAGCGCGGCCTTTGAATCCGCCCGCGCCGTCATGATCGTAGACCCGGATCGCGACGACGTTCGGTTCGCCGATTTTCACGGCATCGGGCGGGATGACGTAGCGGTGTTCGTTGCTGAGAAGACCGCTGGTGTAACTCGGCGGCAACGTCCCGCTGATGCCGACTTTCACGCCGTTGAAGAAGGTTTCGCAGGCGTTGTCGACTTTCTCGACGTAGAGATACAGACCGCGGCCTTTCCACTCGGGAGGCGGCGTGACAGTGGTACGGTACCAGGCGAAGCCATCGTACGATTTCAGTTCGGGGCGATGGCTGTCCCACGTGCCGGGGACGGGAATGTTCGACCAGTTGTCACTCGTTTTTTTTTCCTCGCCGCCGCAATCACCGACCTGGGCGGCGTCCGGGGTCCGTTCAATCCCCGCGGCCCAGTAGACGGCGTTGGACAATAGCCGCCGGAAGGCGGGTTGCGTGAAATTATCCGGATGGCCGAGCGAGGTGTAGAACGTCTTGCCACCATCGGCTCGGGTGTTGATCCATGCGACCGGTTCCTGCTGCTCGATTCCTTCCGCCTTGCCGCGCATCAGTTCGGTCGCCGTTTTGGCGAGCGGCAGGACGACGTACAGCGATCCCGCAATCGGCAATTCGCCCGCGGGGACGCCTTCCAGAATCGGGTGCTTCACGCCTTCCAGCGGCCAGACCCACGCCTTGAGATTGTTGCCGTGGTGGTTGCTGTAGTTGCTGCCGATGACGTCGGCGTCAAACGTCGGCCACTCGTCGAGTCCCGCGGGCGGCTTCTGGTTCCGCAGATGAAACGGATGTGTCGCCGTGCGGATGCCGACTACCGGTTTGCCCGCCGCGATGAATTTACGAATCTTGTCGAGCTGTTCCTTCGGCAACGGTCGCCGTCGCGCACTCAGCAAGAGAACGTCCGCGGTGTCGAGCACTTCGAGACCAGGAATGTCGTTCTTGTTGTCCGGATGGTTGAACAGCAGCGAGACACGGAAATCTTTGCCGAGTTCTTTCGCCGCGAACTCCGGCAGCGTGATGTTCGTCTTGTACTCGTCCTCGGCCATGAGAATCGCGACGTGCGGCCGTTTGTCAGCGGGGAACCGGAACTCCTTGCCATCGAGAAAATCACCGCTGGTGAGCGTCGGGCACCAGAACTGTTCGATGTGCTCGACGACGAGATCGGTCCCCGTGAAGTGGCTGACGAATGGCGACTTCTGCGGGTTGTACATCGTGTCGGTCATGTCGCGCATCAGGGCGACTTTCATCCCCTGATAGACCATCTGCCGGATCGAAAACGGCCGGCCGAGCACGCACATATTGGTGTGCACGCCCATCACGATCACGTTCTCGATCCCCCGCTGCCGCATGAGATAATACGATTCCGAGGTGTCGGTGATGGCGTCCTTATCGTCATCTATTTCCAGCGCGGCGTTCTGCCGGGACCACGCG
>DASRYX010000767.1:0-10004 GCA_035686985.1 Planctomycetaceae bacterium
GAGATGCGGCACCCGGCGGCGACCCCACGCTGCCCAACCGAGCGCCGGTTCAAAATCGGTGACGATCAGATCGGGGCTGACGGCGTCGATCCGGCGGCGAAACGCACCGACCAGTCGCGGCAGACGCCGAAAGGCATAGTAGAGCCCGCTGGCAATCGTCTTGCCGAGATCGAGCCGCCGATTGGTGTAGTGGAACCGCAATCCGGGAATGCGATGCAGCCGGACGTTGAACGTATCGTGTCCCCGACCGTAACACCGCGCGAGAAATTCATACGCTTCGTTCGGGGCGAACAGCCACAACTCATGGTCATGGCGGAGATGTTCGACCAGCGTGCGCACGCGTGCCGCATGCCCACGGCCTTCTCCCGCCATGCTGATGAAGATTTTCGCCATCACCACATCCTTGTGGACCTGCACGAAGACGGCCCCGACCGGACTGCCAGTTTATCCGACCCGTCCCGAATTCCACTATGGCAAGAGTTCCTTCACAGCGATTTCACGCAAAATCAAACAGAAGCACTCGCATCGACGGTTGGTGTGCCCGCCGCGGCGTTGATACGATCTTTCGATCTATAGGGGATGATACGCATGCGCCGCCGCGGTTTTACGTTGATTGAATTGCTCGTGGTAATCGCGATCATCGGCGTATTGATCGCGTTGCTGTTGCCGGCGGTGCAACAGGCCCGCGAAGCCGCCCGGCGGGTCCAGTGCCGGAATAATCTTAAGCAGATCGGCCTCGCGCTGCACAACTATCATGACACGCACCGCGTCTTTCCGTTCGGCTATCTGAAAAAAGACGACCCGGTCGAAGGTAACTCGGCCGGGTTTGGCTGGCTGTCGATGGTTCTGCCTCAGATGGACCTCGTGCCGCTCTATCAGCGGTTCGACTGGAACGTGCCGATTTTCGCTCCGGCGAATGAGTTTGCCCGGCTGCAGCAACCGCGGGTGTTTCTCTGCCCTTCCGATCTGCTCTCCGAAAACAACGCGATCGAGATGGATACGGATCGATTCGCGATGGGCTGTTACGTGGCATGTATCGGTCCCGGGGACATGGACGCCGATCCCGACGACCGTCGCGGCATGTTCAGCCGCAACAGCGCGATCGCGGTCCGGGATGTCACGGACGGCTTATCGAACACACTCGCCGTCGGCGAACGCGCGAACGGACCGTTTCGCCTGGCAGGATCGCACGGCGTGCACACCGTTTATGAAACCACGTGGTCGGGAGCAGTCCGACAGTTTGACGACATCGCCGACGAACACCCGCACATGGTCCTCTTTCAAACTGGGCATGTCGTGAACGACCCGTCCAGCGATGACCGCGACATCTCCGCGGCCCATGTCGGCGGCGCTTTCTTTCTTCTCGGCGACGGAGCCGTGCGGTTTCTGGGCGATTCGATGGACTACGGCCTCTATCAGCGTCTCGGCACCCGCGCCGAAGGCACCCCCGTCGGCGAGTTTTAGTCACAGCGCCGGGAGGGCGAAGCCCCCGCTGAGCCGCTGCGCTTCCCAGCGCGTTATCATTTCAGGGGCTTCCGCTGTCGCGGTGCGCCCCTGCCACCCATCTGAATGAGTACCGCTGTCCGTACTGTCATATCCGTTGCAGTCCGGATAAAATCGCTAATCGCATCCGTCATCACCTGGCCGGACGTTTGACACAGGAAGCGATTTCCCTTGGCGACGACGCGGAATGAACGACGGCGGCGCTGGTTCCTGCGGACCTGGGCCACGGCCGGTTGGCTGACGACCTGGCGGGCTTCGGTTCGGGCGGCCTACAGCGGCGAATCACCTGTCGGCAGCGATACCTCGCCTGAAGCGCGCAGCTGGGCCCAATTCGCGGCGGATGTCCGTGTGCCGTCAGGCGTCGTCCTTGAAATTCGCCGTCGTCACGCCGCGGTGACGATCACGGTGCCGCTGACCGATCCGTATTTGCTCATCGGCAATCATCCGGCGTGTGGCGTGCGGCTCGACGGTCTGCCCCGCGAGATTCAGTACGCCTTCTTCTGGGTCAACGGCGAATTACACGGTGTCGATCTGGGCATCAATGCGAAGCATCCGGACGAAGCCGTTCACAAAGAGGGCTGGTGGTCGCCGCAAGATAAGTTGATGCTCGGCGATTACGAACTGCGAGTGCGTGGATTACCCGGCATTCCTTCGCGGACGTTCCATTTTGACGATCACAACACGATCACGCTGCATACGGTCACCGGGGACGAATCCCAGGAACGGGCTCTGACGCGCCGGTTGACGTTGGTGGGATGCGCTCCCGATAACGGCGTCGTTCTCCGTGGACCCGGGATCGCCCCCCGACAAGCGGCGCTGATTCGCACGCCGGTGTCCTTGTGGATCGTGAACTTGGCCGAGGGAGCCCAGCCGCAGATCAACGGCCGCGTCATTCCCTGGTCGCTGCTCGATCCGCACGATGAATTTGCGATTGGCAACACGCGCTGCCATGTGATCACCGCGTGGCCGGAGCATCCCCTGTCCGAGTTTCACGAGACCGATCCCGCAGTACTGCCCACTACCATCGTGCAGGTGAATACCGAGCCAGCGCAAAACGGGTGAGCGATCACCTCGACTCACCCGTTTCTGCGGTCCGACGCAACATCGAAAACTACGGCAGGATGACCGTGTCGATGACATGGATCACGCCGTTGCTGGCGGCGATATCGGTCTTGGTGACATTCGCCGCATCCACCTTCACCTTGCCTTCGACCACGGTGATTTTCACCGCTTTGCCTTGGACCGTTTTGGCTTCCTTCAGCTTGACCACATCCGCAGCCATGACCTTCCCCGAGACCACGTGATACGTGAGGATGTCGGTCAGTTTCTTCTTGTTCTCGGGCTTCAACAGGTTCTCGACGGTCCCTTTCGGCAGCTTGGCAAACGCTTCATCGGTCGGAGCAAACACCGTGAATGGTCCCGGACCCTTGAGCGTGTCGACGAGATCGGCGGCGGTCAGCGCCGCGGCGAGCGTCTTGAAACTGCCGGCTCCCACCGCCGTGTCGACGATGTCCTTCGGCTCCGCGGAAGTCGCGAACGGAGCCTGCATGCCGCATACCACCACAGCGGCCAGGAACAATCCGGAATAGTGACGAATCATGATCGATCCTTCTGCGGCGAATCGCCGCGGGTTAAATCACAAGGCGAGTCAGTCAGACGCAGTCGTTTCACCGGTGAACTGCTCTCGGGTTATAGCCACGCCGTCCAATCGACCACCGTGAATTTCACATTTTTGACTCACGGAATGGCGACAAGCCCGTGCAACGATTCGTTGTGCCTTCCCGTGGTGCGACGGTACGCTGGTGACCACTTCTCTGGAGTCCGTCTGATTCCCGCTGTGTTTTGAGGGTTGCGACCATGCCGATCGGCCAACGCTTCGTGTTCCTGCTCAGCACTCTGGCCGTCATGGCCTCGTTCGTCACCGCCGCCGAGTTGCCGAAAGACGCCAATCTCGACGACACCGGCTTCACCACGCTGTTTGACGGCAAGTCGCTCGACGGCTGGCATGTCAGCGCCCAGACCGGCCACAGTGCCGCAAGCCAGAACAAGTCCGGCGGCAAATGGGTCCTCGAAGACGGCGCGATTGTCGGTTCGCAGGACATCCCCGGCAATGGCGGGATCATTCTGACGAATCAGTCGTACGCCGACTTCGAAGTCATCGTCGAGATGAAGAACGATTACGGTCCCGATAGCGGGCTGTTCCTGCGCAGCAACGACAAAGGCCAGGCGTACCAGTACATGGTCGACTATCACGATAACGGCAATGTTGCGGGCGTTTACGGCGAAGGCCTGCCCGGCGGCTTGCACTTCCGCAACTACGAACTCGGCAAAGAACCGACCGACTTCAAAGTCCTCGACCGTCGTACCGATCCACGAGCCCTTGCTTACCCCAGCCCGGTTAACGCCGAGCAGTGGAAGCTGCTCTGGAAGCATGGCGAATGGAACCAGCTGCGGGCCCGCATCGTCGGCAATCCGCCACAGATCACCACGTGGATCAACGGCGTAAAGTTCATGCAGTTTCAGGACAACCAGGTCCGCACTACCGACAGCGGCATGATTGCCCTGCAGGTGCACGGTGGTGGCGATTACACCAAGCAATATGTGCGGTATCGCAATGTGAAGGTGAAGCCGTTCACGATCGGTGAGCCCGCGGCGGGGAAGCAAGTCTGGCAGAAACTGGAATCGAAGAAGATCGTTGGCGAAGCGCTGCCGTATCTGCTGGCCTTGCCGCCGGATTACAAAGCCGATGACACGAAGCGCCCGCTCCTGCTGTTTCTGCATGGGGCGGGGGAATCGGGTGTGGATCTCAATCTGGTGAAAATCCACGGTCCGCCGAAGCTCGTGGAAAAACAGCCGGCGGACTTCCCGTTCATCGTGGTTTCACCGCAGGCCCCGATCAACGAGGTGCCGATTGTCGACCGCTGGGATCCACGACTGCTGGCGGAGCTGGTCGATCATGTCGCCGCGAAATACAACGCCGATCCCGACCGGTTGTATGTCACCGGGTTAAGCATGGGGGGCTACGGCACCTTCCGGCTGCTGGCGAACTATCCCCGAAAATTCGCGGCCGCGGTGCCGATTTGCGGCGGCGGATGGACCAATTACGCCGAAGCCCTCGCCCAGACGCCGATGTGGATCTTCCACGGCACCGACGACGAAGCGGTCCCGCTGGAACGGTCGCTCGACATCGTCAAAGCCGTCCGCAAACGGGGCGGGAAGCCCCTCTTCACCGTTTACGACGGCGTCGCCCACGACAGCTGGACCCAAACCTACAGCAACCCGGAAGTCTACGCCTGGCTGCTGAAACACAAGCTGTCGGATCGAATCAAGAAGTGAGCGAAGATCGCTTGCCGGTTTCGCGTCCCGCGCGGAAAACACTGCTTGGTTTCATCACGCGACGCGAAACCGCAAGCGGAGTGGGTGGATGTTTTGAAGCGATTGGGAGATCAACCCTCAATCAGCACTTTCATTACGACCTTCAACACCGGTGACGGTTCACCGTCGGCGAGACTGGGGGCGTGAATGTCTTCCGGGTAGAAGACCGCAAATTGCCCGGCTCGGAGCGTGAAACTGTCGCAACCGGGTTCGTAGAAGATCACGTCTTTCGCGTCATTGTACGGTGACTGCACCGGCGGCGCGTTCTCCAGCGGCACGTAACCGATACGCTCGACGCCGGTGACGACGTATTGCACATCGATGTACTTGCGGTGCGATTCCCACACCGCCTGGTCTGGTCGCTTGGTCTGATAGCGGGCCACGTTCGCAATCAGACGCGGTCCATCAATCTCGACCTTCCCATCCGGCAACGCGGTCAAATCCACCGACTGCAGATACCGCAACGCCGCCGCAATCCCGGGGGACAACGCCGCACAGCGATCCGCACGCGACAGAGCTTCAAGAATCATAGACGCTTTCTGGATCGTAGGGTCCGGTGTGCAGACCGTTCTTACTGGCAAATTCAAGATGGTCCGCACAGCGGACCCTACGGGGATCAGTTCACACGGCGATCGGGGGCGGGGTCGCCATTGTCGGCACCGGCGTTCGCGGCCCGGAGATCTCGCAGCAGGCCTTCGATCTCGTCGTGAACCTTCTGCGTCTGCCGGATCACCAGCGAGCGCGACTTCGCCACGCCGGTGATCGTCCGGGCCAGCTCTTCGTTCCAACTCAACGGATCGCAACCGGCTTTGACGGCTTCCAGCACCGACGCGAGTTCTTCACCGTCGCTCGCCAGATCCCGCACCGGATAAACCCGCGTGACGAGGGCTTCATCCGCCTTCGCCTCGGTCGTGATCTTCAGAACTTCATCCTCGACGATGTACGTCAACTGCAAAGGCTTGAGCATCAATCGCAACGTGCTGCGAAAGCTGATCCCCGAGAGTTCCATGCTGATCGGAGAACCGGGATCCACGCCTTCGTCCTGCAAGGCAGCCGAGTCCATCACCATGTTGAGCTGATGCTGGCTGGCAAGGAATTTCAGGGCATCCGTGAGAGGCGTCTCGGAAAAGGCGACTTCCGTTCGCTGGTTCAACGACTGGCGGATCTTCTGTTCCGTTTCCGAGGGCGCGGGATGCGAGGCGACCTTCGGCAACTTCTCCTGCGGTGTCGCCAGATCGGCGGCCTCGACTCGGGACGCGATCATCGCCAACGAGCAAACCAGGGCTGACAACACAAGCCGTGACATGGGAGTGGTCCTGCGGGGATCGGAGAGAGGAGCATGATCCACAGCGGGTGATGCTATGCCGCGCGAAGGTGATCGTCAAACGGTTTTTCTCAACGAGCCCGAAGCACGAGCGCCGGGTCTCTTCTCTTCATCGGAAGACCCGTCGCCGTGTGCCACTGGCTCTGCCAGTGCCGTTCGTCTCAGCGACTTGCTTCCAGAAGACACTGGCGGAGCCAGTGGCACACTTCAATGACGCGGAACTTGGTCACCTTCAAAGCTTTGGGCACCCCAATGCAAAATGTTGTTGCGCTCCGGGCTTGTTGCTCTTCTTCTCTGATAGAGTATTCATTTCATTTCTAGCAGCAGTCGTAGTAGGGGAAAGCGGGTTGTGGATAACTCGCAGCGCGTGCGCTCGAAGTCATTCCGTCACCGGGGCTAAGCACGGGCCATCCACAATCGCGCCGTGTGGAGAGTTGGTCGACGAGCCGGAGGCGGCGCGTTCATCATGTGATCATGAAACGCATGGTTATGAACCGTCGCGAGAACGCCCGCGGTGGGACTGTGGATAACTCGACGAGTTGTCGAGAAGTTATCCACACACTATCCACATCGCGTCCGCAATTGTTCGGCGAGACGCTGCACCTGTTCGCGCAGTGTCGGCGAACGGTCGACGAGTTCTTTCAGTCGTTTGCAGCTGTGCGACACGCTGGTATGCGTGCGGTGACCGAAGTAGTTGCCAATCGCTTCGAGCGGCCAGCGCGCGACTTCACGGGCCAGGTACATGGCGCACTGTCGGGGTAACAATAACGCCTGCTGGCGGGATTCCGACCGCAGTCCGGTCAGCGTGACCTGAAAGGCTTCCGCGACATCTTGCGCAATCTCCGCGAGCGTGAGCGTCGGGGCTTCCACCGGTGCCTCTAACCAGCGCTCGATGTTCGCCAACGTCGGAGGCACGGTCTCCCGACGTTGGCCTTGTTCGATGCGGTTCCACGCGCTGACCAGACTCAACGCGGTCGTCTCAGTCTGCCGAGAGATCAGCGTCCACGCTTCCCGCGGAATCCGCAGAGGCTTTGTGGCTGTCAGCTGTTGCCAGAAATCCTGACGGCTGGCGTCGGACAACGGTGCGATCCGGGCCGTCAACCCGCTGTGCAAACGACTGATGAGCCGGGGTGGTAACCGATCAAGCTGTCCCGTCGATTGGCTGGATGTGATCAACACCCGCACATCGCGTGAGCGCAGCGCATCGAGCCAACCGACGAGGAGATCGCCGGTTGGCGGGTCATCGAGCGCACGGTCCAAATCTTCACAGACCACGAGCTGCAGCCGTCCGCATTCGTGCAGAAGTTCCGGAAGCTGTCCGGTGCGGGTCGCTTCCGTTAAGGCGTCGCGCCATTCCACCGCCGTCAGCCAGCCCCAGCGTAATCGTGGCTGCAGTTGCACCGCGAGCCTCACGGCGTGCCGGGCGAGATGCGACTTGCCGGATCCGCGCGGACCCATGAGGCAGGTGAGCTGGCCGCAACGTTCCGCATCCCGACGGGCGTGCGCGAGCCGTTGCACCGCGGCGAGCGGGAATTGAAATTCCGGGACGACGAACAGCGGTTCGTCACGGAGAACGATAGAGCGGTATTCGGTGAGTCGTGAAGACAGCATCCGAATCGACCTTCATGCGTCGAGTTCGGCAGCTTCCGTGTGCGGAACACCGTCCTTGGGTGAGTGATGATAGGAAGTCGAGAGTCAGGAGTCGAGAGTTCAGAGCCAGAAAGAAGAATCTCGCTGATCTCTCAACTCTCAACTCTCAACTTTGCGACGGTTGTCGCAATCACATCGACGGCGTGATCGATGCCTTCCATCGTGTTGAACACACTCACCGACAAGCGCAGCGATGAACGATACACCGCGGGATCGCACCCCATCGCAACCAGAATTGGCGAGGGTTCGGTCGACCCGCTGGCACAGGCGCTGCCGAGCGACGCGCAGACCCCCGCGAGATCCAGCGCGACCAGCAACGCTTCGCCATCGATTCCTGGAAAGGCGATATTAAGCGTGTTCGGCAACCGCGGAGCCTCGGCGGCATGCACAACGGCGAACGGACACTGTTCCACGAGCCGTGATTGCAGCCGGTCGCGTAATCTGGTCAGAGTTTGCGTGCGGGCTTCCTGATCGCGCTGCCAGAGTTCCAGTGCTAGCGCCATCCCCGCGACGAGCGCCACCGGTTCGGTCCCCGCTCGCTTGCCCTGTTCCTGAAACCCGCCCACCAGTGATGGTGTGAGCCGCGTGCCTTGGCGAATCAGCAGTCCACCGATCCCGCGCGGACCGTGGAATTTGTGCGCCCCGAAACTCAACGCAGCCGCTCCGGTCGCGTGGAAATCCACCGGGAGTTTCCCCACGACCTGAACGCCGTCCAGATGCAAAGGCACGCCGTGCGACCGACACGTATCGGAAATGGCTGGGACATTCTGGATTATGCCGGTTTCATTGTGCCCCCACAGCACGCAGCACAGTTTCACCTCCGGCCACGGTGCCTCCAGTTGAATTCGCCCGTCGGCATCAACCGGGAACCGATGCAACTTGTAACCGCGCTGTTGCAGAACCGTGCACGCTTCATTCACCGAGGGATGTTCGCCGGGCGAAAGAGCAATCGTTCCGTGGGAACCACGCGGCAGCCCAAACACGGCGAGATTGTTCGCTTCGGTGCCGCCGCTGGTGAAGAGCAACTCGTCCGGTTCCGCACCGAGAATGCTGGCAATCGATTCCCGGCTGGTTTCAAGCACTCGCCGCGCACGGCGGCCGAGAACGTGTCGACTGCCGGGATTGCCCGTTGTTTCGCGCAGATGCCGTGCGACGCACTCCGCCACTTCGGGCCAGGTTCGCGTCGTGGCATTGGCATCGAGATCAATCACCGGCTCGGTCATTCGCGAAACGATTCCTCCAGCGACAACTATAACACGGTCGCTTCCGGTCCGGCGCGGAGGTTACACTTCGGGACACTCACAGGGACAAGACGATGAAAGCATGCTGGTCGATCGGGATAGTGGTATTGATCACGCCGGGAGTCTTCGCCGCGGATGTGTTTGACCGGCACATCGCGAAAGATCTGAAGCGGGCGCTCGAACAGCCGCCGGTGAAGGAATTGTCGCTCAACGATTCCGCGAAGCTGAAGCGGCTCGCCGCGTCGGTCAGCAGTCCGTGCATCGTGGTGAAAACGGACGACGGGAACTATTCCAAAGCGCTCATCGGCTGGGGTCTCCGCAAGGGAGGCGAGAAGCCGACGCCGGTGCTGTTGATTGAACGCTTTGTCACGTACCGAGGCGATCGGACCGAACTGACGAGCGCCGCGGGCAAAGATGTGATGCTGTTCCCGGGCTTCGGCTTCAACTTCGACATCGGGCAGGTGGTGCCTGCGGGTCAGGGAGCGGACATCGAGTTCACACCGGAACAAGCGGTGAAATCGGTGGGTGATGCGGTGATGATTGCGCTCAACGGTTCGATCCTTCCCGCGGCGGAAAAGAGCGACAAACATGATCCTGCCGCGAATGAAGCCGTGGTGCCGCTCGATTTCGCCGGGACATGGAAAGTGGACGTCGACGGCCGCTGGAAAGGCGAATGGGACCTCACCGTCGGCGAAAACGGGAAGGTCACCGGCGTGTTCGTGTCTGACGAGCTGCAGAACCGCTACGACATCCTGGGCCAGTTCGGATCCGCGCCGAACAACCTGCGGGTGGAGATTCTGCTCGCCAATGCCCAGATGCAGGTCGACGGCTATCTGTGGACGAAAGACAAATCCCAGATCGCCGGCACGGTCACGATGACGAACCGTAAGTTCGGCTTTCACGCCGTGCGC